>NZ_QJSX01000018.1 GCF_003217515.1 Deinococcus yavapaiensis KR-236
GCTCAAGCTCATGTAGCCGTGCTGTTCGGTGCTGCCGAGCGGGAGGATGCAGCGGTCGTCGCGTTGCAAGTACGCCTCCACTTGCATCCAGTTCAAGTCACTCACGCGCATGAAATCTCCTAGGGGCTGTTCTCGCGGGGCGGAAAGCGGGGGTCAGTGGCGTTGGCGAGGATCGAGCGCTTCTCGTAGCCCGTCGCCGACCAAGTTGAAGGCCAGCACGGTCAGGAAGATGGCGGTGCCCGGAAAGAAGGCCATCCAGGGCGAGGAGGCGAGAAAGCCACGCGCGGAGTCGAGCATCGCGCCCCAGCTGGGCGTGGGCGGTTGCACGCCCAGCCCGAGGAAGGAAAGGGTGCTTTCCGCGAGGACGGCCGTGGCGATCGCCAACGTGACTTGCACGATCAACGCGCTCATGATGTTGGGAAGCAGGTGACGCAAGATGATGCGAGGCGCCGTGGCGCCAAGCGCGGTGGCGGCCTGCACGTACTCTCGTTCGCGTTGAGCGAGGACTTCACCTCGCGTGATGCGCGCGAAGGTGGGCGCGGTGACGATGGCGATGGCGAGCATGGCGTTTTGCAAGCTGGGCCCGAGAACGGCGGCCAAGGCGATGGCGAGCACCAAGAACGGCAGCGCGAGCAACGCGTCGACGAGACGCATGATCGCTTCGTCCACCCAACCGCGGAAGAATCCGGCGATCAAACCCAAGGTGGTTCCCACCAAGGTCGCCAGCAAGACGGAGACGATGCCCGCCGTGAGGGAGATGCGGGCGCCGAACAGCGTTCGCGTGAGTAAGTCTCGGCCGAGGTCGTCCGTGCCGAATCGGTGCGTGACGCTGGGCGGTTGGCTGAGGCTGTCGAAGGAGGCTTGCGCGGGTCCGTACGGCGAAATCCAAGGAGCGAGCAGCGCCAGCACGCAAAACAACAGCAAGACCGCCAAGCCGATGACGGCCGGGGTGTTGCGCAAGAAGCGCTGCACGGGTTTCGGCCAAGAGCGCGGTGTTCGCGCGGGCTTGCCAGCTAACCTTTTGGCTCGAGTCATTGGTATCGAATCCTCGGGTCGATCGCGGCGTACGCGAGGTCGACGAGAAAACTAACGAGAAAGACGGCCAAGGCGATGACGAGCACCAATCCTTGAATGACGAGGAAGTCACGGTTGTACACGGAGTACACCAGCAAGTTCCCGAATCCCGGCACGCTGAAGATCTGTTCGGTGACGACGGCGCCGCCCAAGAGCGTGCCCAGTTGCAAGCCCAGCGCGGTCACGACCGGGACGAGGGCGTTGCGCAGACCGTGCTTGACGACGACCGTGAAGGTCCTCGCGCCTTTGGCGGCGGCCGTTCGAATGTAATCTTGCGACATGGCTTCGAGCATGCTCGAACGCATGTACCGACTCAGCACCGCCGCCGAGAAGGCCCCGAGGGTGACGCTCGGCAAGATCATGAGCGTCAAGTTCCTCGCGGGGTTTTCGAAGAAGCTGACGTACCCGCCCGCCGGAATCCAAGCGAGACGAACGCTGAAGATGTAGATCAGGATGATTCCGGCGAAGAAAGTCGGCAAGCTGATGCCGCACAACGCCAGCAACGTCAACGTCCGGTCGAGCAGTCCGCCGGGTTTGAGGGCGCTGAACAACCCGACGGGCACGGCGATCACCATCGACAGCAAGGTGGACAGGACGGCGAGCTCGAGGGTGATCGGAAGCTTCTCGGCGATCAAGGTCGTGACGGGCAAGTTGCGCAGGCTGTTTCCGAAGTCGAGTCGAGCGATGTCGGCGAGCCACCGAAGGTACTGCTCGGGCAAGGAGCGGTCGAAGCCGAGTTTCTCGCGCAGGGCGATGACCGATTCCGGCGTGGCGCCTTCCCCGAGCATGATGCGTGCCGGGTCGCCGGGCAGCAGGTGCACGAGTGCGAAGACCAGTACTGTCACGATGAACAGGGTGGGCAGCGTCGTGAACAGGCGGCGAACGGCGAACTGGATCATTTCACGGTCACGTCTTTCAAGCGCAAGATGCCGTCCGGGAAGACCTTGACGCCGTCGACGTTGCTGGCCATGCCGACGCGCGCGGATTGTTGCAGCAGCCACTCGGTGGGTTTGTCCGCCGTGATTTTCTTCAAGGCTTCCGTGTACGCTTTGCGGCGATCGGCCATGCTGGTCGCGTTGCGCGCTTGATTGAGAAGCGCGTCGACGCTCTTGTCGCTGTATCCGGACCAGTTCCAGTAGGCGTTCGTGAGGAAGAACTCGTAGATGTTGCCGTCAGGATCGGCTTTGCCGCTCCACTGCATCGTGACGGCGTCGAAATCGTGCTTTTCGACGCGTTGCAGGTACTGACCGACCTCCACCTGCTCGATTTTCATGTTGATGCCCGCCTGCGCGGCCATCGCTTGCAGCACTTGCGTCATCTTGTCTTCGGGGGCGCGCGCGATGGTCAGCAAGGTGAACGTCAAGTTCGGTTGCTGCGCCGAGCTCAACTTCTGCTTGGCCGTGGCGAGGTTGGCTTTGGGAACTTTGATGGTCGTGCTGTACGCGGCCGTGCCCGGCGCGAAGGGGCCGCCGGTGGGTTGCTCGGTGTTGAAGAACACGACCTTGCTGAGCGCGGCGCGGTCGAACGTGGCGGAGACCGCTTCACGCAGGGCTTTGTTGTTGAACGGCGCCCGCGTGGTGTTGAAGACGATGGTGCGGAACCCCAGGGTCGGCAGTTGCATGTACTTGAACTTCGCGTTGGTCTTCAGCGCTTCGACGTCTTTGGGTTCGACGGGCAAGATGACTTGCACGGCGTTGGACAACAAGTTTGCCATTCGGACCGTCCCGTCCGGGAACGGCTTGAATTGCAGCTTGTCGATTTTCGGCGCGCCATTCCAGTAGGTTTTGTTGGCTTCCAAGGTGATGTTGTCTTGGGTGACGCGGCTGACGAACGAGAAGGGGCCGCTTCCGACGGGCTGGTTGGTGAACTTGTCCCCGGCTTTCTTCGCGGCGGTCGGCGAGACGATCATGCCGGCGACGTCTCCGAGAGCGGCGAGCAGCGGGCTGTAGGTGTTCTTGAGAGTGATCTGGACGGTGGTGGGATTGACGACCTTCACGTCCTTGACGGTGCTCAGCACGCCTTTTTGCGCGCTGGTGTCCATGGTCATGTTGCGGTCGAGGCTGAACTTCACGGCGGTCGCGTCCAGATTCGTTCCGTCGTGGAACTTCACGCCGGTGCGCAAGTTGAAGGTGTACGTCAAGCCGTCCGGGCTGATCTTCCAGGACTTGGCGATGGCGGGGATGGGCCGCATTTTCTGGTCGTAGCCGACGAGGGTGTCGAACATCTGCCGCAGCACGTGGTACTCGGACGTGGCGGTCGCCAAGGCGGGATCGAGCTGCGGAGGGTCTTGATTGAGGCCGATGACGAGGGTCTCGGCGGCGGCCAAGCTGAGCAAGGCGCAAATGGCAGTGGCGGCAAGGTGCTTTTTCATGACAGTTCCTTTTGAAGCGCGAAGGTCACCACGTGAGCTGAGCTGAAGCGCTCAATCGGCGGCGACTACGGAGTGCGGTACGGCCGTGCGGCGGTCCGCGACGATCTCGCCGCCTTTGATGACGAGCGGAACGCGTTGCAGGTCTTGCAAGACGGTGATGTCAAGCGACGGATCGCCGTCGACCACGACGAGGTCGGCGTAGTGTCCGGGCGCGATGACGCCGACGTCGGGAATGTCGAGCGCTTTCGCGGCGCCGCTCGTGGCGCTCACCAAGGCGTCCATGGCGCTGAGGCCCGCTTCGACGAGCATCTGGAGTTCGTAGCCGTTACCGCCGTGGCGCACGCCGGGCATGGACGCGTCCGAGCCGCAGATGATTTGCACGCCGTGCGCGCGGGCGCGCGCCGTGGTGTCCCAGGCGGCGTCGATCGCTTTGTCGCGCCACGCGGCGAAGTGCGGTTTGTCCATCGCTTCGGGACCGAGTTCGCGGAATCGGCCGGTGACGCTGAGGGTCGGGCACAAGACGGTGCCTCGCTCGGCCATCATGTCGAGCTGCTCGTCGGTGAGGAAGAATCCGTGCTCGATGCCGTCGACGCCCGCCTCGATCGCCCACGTCGCGCCTTCGCCCCCGTAACAGTGGGCCGTGACTTTACGGTGGTGCATGTGCGCTTCGTCGATGATGGCCTGCATGGTTTCCCGCGTCATCTCGGGCGAGCAACGCATGCCGTAACGCCGCACGTGCTCGGTCAAGGTCGCGTTGATCTTGATGAAGTCGACGTCGTAGCGCAGGTTTTGACGAACGGCTTTGCGACCCTCGGTGGGATCGTCGGCGAGCGCCGTGGGACTGCCCGACGTCACGTGAGGCGCGAGGAATTTCTCGAAGTCCATGTGTCCGGCGGTGCTGGTGATGCCTAGCCCGCACGTCCACAAGCGCGGTCCGACGAGCTTCCCGGCGTTGATGGCGTTGCGAACGGCGATGTCGGCGTAGTCGCGGCAGGCGCAGTCGCGCAGAGTCGTCCAGCCGGCGTGCAAGGAGCTCAAGGCGTTTTTGTAGCACTCCAGCGTGAAGTCGGGCAGGGTCGTGGACGCTCCGGCGGTGAAGAAGGCGTCCTCGTGCGGGTCGCCGCTGCCGAGGATGTGGACGTGCACGTCGATGAGGCCCGGCGTGACCGTGAAGCGGGACGCGTCGATCAGCGTGTAGTTCGGTGGAGGCGTCTCGTGCTGGCGTAGAACGCCCGTGATGCGTTCACCGTCGATGAGGACGACCGCGTTTTGGATGGGGGCGTTGCCACTTCCGTCGAGCAGGGTTCCCGTGCGCAGGGCGACTGGCATGTCTGACCTCGTTGTCTGAGGCTGCCGAGGTGAAGGGTAGGGCAGCCCGTTGAAGAGGGAGCGAGCGCGGACGTCGAACCGTCAATAGGACAGGTATCTCCCTTCTGGACATCAAGCAGGAAGCGCAACGTCAACGAAGTGTTGTTATGACGCGAGTGTAACAATACACTGCGGGGGTGTCAAGGCCAACGTGAACCCGTGAAGATAACGGGCACCTCTAACAGCTCCAGAAAGGAAAAAACTGTGCCTGTGGCGCGTCTCGACGAGGCGTCTTGGGCGAGCATTTCCCTAACAGTGCCAAAAGCGTTATGATGCCGCTATAACAAGAACACGAATCCTTCGCCACCTTGGAGACTTATGTACATGACCTCCATCGCCACGGACATCACCATCGACCGTTCCCTCGCGGTGCCCTTGGCGGCCCAACTGCGAGCGCAAATCGAATACGGCATCGTCTACGGCAAGATTCCGCGCGGCGGGCGCCTGCCGCCCGTACGTGAACTCGCCGCCCAACTCGACATCTCGCTGGTCACCGTGGCGCAGGTGTACAAAGAACTCCAGCAAAAAGGCTTGATCGTCTCGACGCCCGGCCGAGGCACCTACGTCGCCGATCACGCCGACATCGACAAGTTGCTCACCCTTCACCAACTCGTCGAACGCAGCTTGCGCGACTTGAAACGCCAAGCGCACGAACTCGGATTGAGTACGCCCGACGTGCGACACGCCATCGAACACAAACTGCACGTCCTGAGCGACGCGCATCAACTTCGCGTGTCCTTCGTCGGCATCTTCCGCGGCGTCTCCCAATCGTACGTCCAAGACCTGCGGCGCCAATTGAACACCGATCTCCACATCGACGTCGTCACGCTTCAGGAACTGCACGACAACGCCGCCCTCCTCGACGACCTCGCGAACGCCGACTTGATCATCACGTTTCGCCACCGGGAAACGGAGGTGCGGCAACTGCTCTCCGCGCCCGTTCCCGTCGTATCGATCCAGTTCATACCTTCCAAGGCGACGCGGATGGCCCTGGCGGCCCTTGAACCCGACACCCGGCTCGCGCTCGTGACCATCCTCCCGGAGTTTCTTCCCGTGCTCAAAGCGGGCGTCGGAACGTTCGCGTCCCACATCTTCGACGTTCGCGCCTCGGCCCGCGGACTCGACGACCTCGACGACGTGCTTCGCTGGGCGGACGTCGTCGTCTACGCTTCGGGCTCGGAAGCCTTGATCGCCGCGCTGCCCGAGCAAACGCGCCGCTTCGAATACCTGCACAGCCCCGACCCGGCCTCCGTTCAAGGCACGCTCGCGCCGATCCTGCAACAACTGGCTCCCGACTTCGCTTCGACGTCCAAGTCCTGAGCTTCCTTTGAACCCACGGAACGGCCGCCAGGAACCGTTCGAGCGACGAAAACGAAGGCCGCCGAGCGCTGCACCGCGTTTCGGCGAGTCCGGCATCGGCCGTGTGGAACAAGTCCTTCCTCGCGGGCCGACGCCTTCCGCTTCGTGGCGCGCGACGAGGCTTCCTGCTTCTCCCCGCACGACCGTCCATGTCCCGCGCGAGGCCGCGTCGAGCGCTACCACATGGAGATCCGCATCAAGTCTCTGCCCACGGTGATCCGTCCCGCATATCGATCCCGCATGCCCGCCGTGTAGGCGGCTTCCGCTTCCTGCGTCGTCAGGGGCACGGGAATGTGGTGCGTCAGCACGAGATGCGCGACGTCCGCCTCGCGCGCGAGGTCGGCGGCTTGCAAGGTGGTGGTGTGGTACTTGGCGGGGTTCATG
Source organism: Deinococcus yavapaiensis KR-236 (assembly GCF_003217515.1). NCBI lineage: Bacteria > Thermotogati > Deinococcota > Deinococci > Deinococcales > Deinococcaceae > Deinococcus > Deinococcus yavapaiensis. The sequence goes on from NZ_QJSX01000018.1 coordinate 6,557, forward strand.
ACCTGCACCGCCAAGTCGGGATTGTCGTCCCGCACTTCGAGCAGCCAGGCTTCGTTGTACGCGTCTTGCACCAGCACGTCTGCGTGCCGAGCGTGCCGCGTGAGGTTGGGCGTGGGCCGCGTGTCACCCGAAATCACGACTTTACGCCCGGCGAATTCGATCGCGTATCCGACAGCGGGATGTGCCGGACGGTGATCGACTTCGAACGACGTGACGCGCACGCCGTCCTCGTCGAGCAAAACGGCGTTGTTGCCTTCGACGTACTCGACGTGCGCGCCCGCCTCGTCCGAACGGTTGTACGAGACGCGAAGGGCGATGTCGTACTCGAGCGCGTCGTGAAAGCGGCCGATGACGGCGCGGGTGTTGTCCGGGCCGTACACGCGCATCGGCACGGCACGCCCCGCGATGACGCCGACGTGAGTGCGCCAACTGCTGATGAACAAGTCCGGAAAACCCGCGTTGTGATCGTAATGGTGGTGGGTGAAGAACACGTCGTGCACGCGCTGAGGCATCAGGCCGCTGTCGATGAGCTGCCGCGTGGTGTCGGCGCCGCAGTCGAACAGTAGCACCCGGCCCGCCACGACGACGGCGACAGCGGGTTTGGCCGCGCCTGGGTAGGCGCGCGGCGTGCCGGTTCCGAGCAGCACGACCGTGAACTCGTCCAGCGAGATGGAAGCGACGGTGTTTTGATGGGTGAAGCGGCGAAACGTCATGTCGTGCTCCTCGAAGCGGCGGGACCGCGGGGCGTTGAGCCCATCATCTCCTTTGCTCCCGGCCGCGCTCGCCCTCCGTTTGGACAAGCTCGAAGCCACGGTCATGGCGCCGGGATCGAGAAGCGGTTCGAGTCCGGAGTGCAAAGAGACGTCCGCCGCGTTTTCACGCGTGGCATGAACGGGCCGAAGAGGTGCGATCCGCCGAAGCCGACCATAGAACACGGGGTCCGCACGCACCTGCTTTCATGCGAGCCCTCATGCTTCATTCGATCTGGCTCACGTTCGACCCGACGACCCGCTCGCAGGAATCCAAATGTGCCGTGCTCGACGAGATCGGTGCGGTGTCAATGCTGTGCTGGCGCGGGCCCCGCTTCACTTTCAAGGCGAGCCGTGATCGCTTGACGCGGCACTTGTCGCGTGCGGATGCCGATCAAGCCGGACCAATGACTTCTTGCGATCAAGGTGGCGAGCATGGTGGAAGCCGCGTACGTGGTTCCCGAAAAGACTCCCCACGTCAGAAGATGCGCCACGACACCGGGCATCCAGTGCGATGCGAACGTGTAGACGAGCGTGTAATTGGCGAAGTAGTAAGAGAACGGCAAGATCGCGACGGCCTCGAGAATCGGTTGGTGCACCAAGTGCACGCCGTACGTCAGCTGCCGCCCGTCCAGCTTCCACCGGGGACGCGTCAAGAACAACTTGTACAGCCCGAAGAGTACGGCCAGCGAGTACAACTGGTTGCTGAGCCGTAGGGTGTTCATGCTCGCGCCAAGATCGAGCCCTTCATGCACGTGGAGGAACCAACCTTCTAAGACGCCCGCCAGAAAGGGGCCGGCACACAGAACGCCGACGATCCACCATGACGTTTTCCTGGCGACCTCTTCGACCTTCTGCGCGTTCTTCGCCGCCAAGACGCCCAGGAGCATGAACGGCAGGAAGCCGAGCAGGGCTTCGGAGTGATTCGGAAGCGAAGTCCAATTCGTGTAGATGTTCAAGGCGTAGATCGTCGAGAAAAGGAAGGCGGCGGCGAGCAACCACAACGGCTGCTTCTTGCGCCAAAGAATGGTGACGAGGCATTGGGTGACGAAGAAGTTCGGGACGAACCAGTAGCCCGTCTCGAAAAGGAGCCATCGGGCTTTGGCAAGCAGATACGCGGGGGCCGGGGGATGAACGACCGGGACGCCTTCAAAACTCGCGTCACGCATGAGGCTGAAGAGGAGATAAACCACCGCCCAAAACGCCCATGGAGACAAGAGGGTCGTCAAGCGCCGCCGAAGGTACGTTTCACTGTCGTGAGGGTTCTGTCGGCCGAAAAGGTAGCCGCCGATGACGAAGAAGCTGATGGTGCCGAATTTGAGGGCTTGGACGAGGGCGATGTTGATCAAGGCGTTCGGGCCGGGCACGGCGAGGAGGCAATGCAAGACGACGACCGAAATGATTGCCACGTGCCGAATGTTGGCGACATAGTTGAGGCGACCGGGGGACGCGACAATCGACTTCACCGTTTCATCATAGTTCTTAAGATAGGTTTTGTGTTCTCGAAGTCGCGCTCCCTCGAAGTTCCGACCTTCTGTGGGCGTAACCTGTTTTCGATGCACAATCCATGGCGGCTCTTGGCGCTCACCTCTCTCCTCACGACAACTTGCGACGCCTTACCGGTGACGACGCCAATTCCGTCCACCTGCCGTATCTCCTCGACGGCCATCGACTTTCCCAAGGTCAGGACCACTCGAGCCTCGAAACGACCTGTTCGCATCGTGGCGTTCGGAAGTTCGTCCACGGCCGGCACCGGTGCTTCCAAGCCAAGCCTTGCCTACCCCGCCCGACTTCAAACGATGCTGCAAAAGGCGTGGGGGACGAACAGCGTCTTGGTTTTGAACAAAGGCGTTGGTGGAAACACGCTTTTCGACCTGATGGCTCGACGTCAACGAGACGTGTACGCCTTGAAGCCCGACCTTGTCATCGTGCAAACCAGCCTCAACGACGCGAGGGCGAACGTCGACGTCGAGAAATTCCACGCGCAGTTCAGTCTGCTCGTACGAGAGCTTCGCGCACGTAAAATCGACGTCCTGATCATGGATGGTCAGTACGTACCGGAAGCGACCCGTCCACAGCGCTATGGTCTGTACCTGCAAGCCACGTGGGAAGTCGTGGTGAATCAACACGTGCCGATCTACCCTCGTTACACCAAAATGATTCAATTGATGAGCTTGGACGGCTTCAAGCAAACGGATTTGCTCGCATCGGACGAGTTGCATCCAAATGACTTCATGTACGACTGTACGGCCACCGGCCTCGCCGACATGATCCGGAAAGGCGCGAAGTAACGAACGCGCTCAGCAGAAGGTGAAACAAAAAACGACCCACCTGCACAGGGCCTGACACGTCACGACCCTGCGCGGGTGGGTCGCTCAACGACCGTCGAGCTTGGAGCGCGGCAAGGTGAACGTGAACGTCGCCCCTTCGTTGAGTTGACCGCTGCCCTCGAGGGTGCCGCCGAGGCGTTCGGTGGCGCGGCGCGCGATGGTCAAGCCGACCCCGGTGCCTTCGAAGTCCTCGGCGCGGTGCAGCCGCTGGAAGACTCCGAAGAGTTTGTGCGCGTAACGCGGATCGAAGCCGACGCCGTTGTCCCGCACCGTGAACGACGCCTTGTTCGACGTGTCCGTGCGCGTGACGTGAATTTCGGCGAGGTCACGGGGACGTGTGTACTTCAAGGCGTTCGCGAGCAGCACGGTGAGCACGAGCCGCACGAAGGCCGCGTCGCTGTGCACATGTCCGAGGTCGTGCACGTGCCAGGCCACGGAACGCGACTCGTCGTCGAGCGTGCCGATGACCTCGCGTGTGATGGCGGTGACGTCGACGTCTTGTAGATTCAAGGGCGCAAAGTCGAGCTTCGACAAGCGCAGCAAGTCGTCGATGAGGGTGTTCGCGTGCTCTGCCGCTTCGACGGTGGTTCTCAACAGCGTGTCGACCTTCCCGGAGTCACCTTTCGTGAGGGCGCGTCGCGCGAGCGTCGCGAAGCTGAGGACTTGCCGGACGGGCGCGCGAAGGTCGTGCGAAACGCTGTACGTGAACGCGTCGAGGGCGTCGTTGCGCGCGGCGAGCTCCACGGCGAGCGCCTGCGCTTTGCGGGTGGTTTCGCGCAGGGTGAGTTCGGAGTCGAGCATCGCCCCGAGAGCTTGCAAGGTGGCGACTTCACGGTCGGCGAAAACGCGCGGCGTGTCGTGAATGACGCACAGCGACCCGACGCGCGCGCCGTCTTCCGCGTGGAGCGGCACGCCGAGGTAAGCGCGAATATGCGGCGCGCCCATGACCATGGGGTTGTCGCGAAAGCGGTCGTCGTCGAGGGTGTCGGGTACCACGTGCGGTTCGTCGTCGAGAATCGTCCACGCGCAAAACGAGTGCGCGCGCGCCGCCTCGCTGTCGTTCGTGCGAATGCAGGCTTTGCCCCACTGGCGGTCTCGCGCGACGAAGTTGACGAGACCGGCGGAAACGCCGAGCAGATCGCATGCCAAGGTCGCGACGCGATCGAACGCGGCTTCGGGAGGAGTGTCGAGGATGGCAAGGCGTTCGAGGGCCGCCAAGCGGCGTTCCTCGTCGAGCGGCAAGGGAGCGGTGGTGTTCATGGACATGCAAAGCCTCGTGAAGCGAGTGTAGCGGTCGAGGCTCCTCGCGTGAAGTCCGGGGTTCGATGGCGCGTGCCAAGCGCGAAGGGCAGGGTGAAGGCGCCGAACTCGCCGTCATCGACGTCGCCTCGGGAGTCGCCTCGGGATCGGCGGCATAAACCGAGGAGGCTTCGCGAAGCAAGGGCAACGTCACACGAAAAAGAAGCGTCCTGGATCGTCACGTCAGACAACCCCGCGTTCGCTCCGCGCGAGATGACATCATCAACCGAGCCTTTTCGTCTTGCCCTTCCACCCTCCCATCTTCTGGAGCCTCTTACGTTGAGACCTTTGCCCCTCTCGGCCGTCATGGCCGGACTGATCGCAGTGCTCGTCAGCGCCGCAAGCAACCTTCCGCTGTTCGTGCAGATGTTCGGGGCCGTGCACTTCACGCCCGAGCAGTCCGTCAGCAGTCTCGCCAGCATGTACGTCGCCCTGGCCGTGACCGGGGCGGGCTTGTGCCTGGTGTTCCGCGCGCCCATCATCCTCGGCTGGAACACCGCCGGGCTCGCCGTCCTCATCGCCGAGGGCGCCCGCCTGACGCCCGGGGAGGTCGTAGGGGCGTTGCTGCTCGCGGCCGCCTTGCTCGCCCTGTTCGGCCTCACGGGCCTCTTCGACTGGATCGCCCGCCACCTGCCGCCTCCGCTGGCGGCCGCCCTGCTCGCCGGTGTCCTGCTGCCGTTCGTCCTGCGCGGCCTCACGGCCATTCCCACGTCTCCCGCGCTCCTGATGCCCATGCTGGGCGCGTACCTGATCGGCCGGGCGTTCGCACCCCGCTGGGCCGTACCGCTGGCGCTCCTCGCCGGTCTGAGCGCCGCGGTCCTCACGGGCGACGTGCATCTCGGCGGCGCCCACCTTCCGATGCACTTCACCTTCATCGAGCCCGGCTTCAGCGTCCGGGCGTTCGCGGCCGTCACGGTGCCGAGCGTGCTGTTGGCGGTCGCCTCGCAACATCTGCCGGGCCTCGCCATCCTGAGCGCCAGCGGCTACCGCGACGTTCCGCCGCGGCCGCTGGTGGGGCTGACGGGATTGGCAGGGTTGTTGGCCGCGCCGTTCGGAAGCATCACCTTGAATCTGGGCGCCATCACCGCCGCCATCTGCACCGGCCCCGACGCGCACCCGAATCCCGCCAAACGCTATATCGCCGGGTTGACGTGCGCCGCCGGGTACCTCGCGCTGGGATTGAACGCCGGGGTCGTGCTGGGATTGGTCGGCGTTCTTCCAGGGCCGTTGCTTCAGGGCTTGGCGGGTTTGGCTCTGCTGGGGCCGCTGTTGATGGGCCGTGAAGGCACCATGGTCGCCGAGCCGCGCTGGCGCGAGGCGGCGCTTTTGACGCTGGTCGTGACGGCGTCCGGATTTGCCTGGCTGGGCCTGAGCGCTCCCGTGTGGGGCTTGGGCCTGGGGTGGAGCTTGGCCGCCGCGCGAAGTTGGCGCGAGCGGAGGGCCGTCCTCGAAGAGCCGAGGTGACGACGCGCGATCTTGGCCGTCTCTCGCCCACGGGTGGCCAAGCTTCGCCGCCTCAATGCCGAGCTAGGTCGGTTCTCTTCTTGAGCAGTGTCACCGATCGCCTGTCGCGGTACCGATGGCTGAACGGCGTGAACGGCGGGTACGAACGCATCTCGTGGGGGCGTGGCAATCACGCCGCTCGCGAAGGCGGCGTGCAAGAGTTTTGTGATACGCCGTCAGAACAATTGAAGGTAGTGAAGACCGATGCTTCCCGGCGCGTTCTGTCCCACGTGGTCCCGGTCCTGGGGTGGGGGGTGTATTACGCCACGTTCCCCGCCATCCTCGCGGGGCTCGGAGAGGCGGCGCCCGCCATCGCGTACCTGATCGTGGCGCTCGCCGCGTGGCTCGGTGGAATGCGCATGGGCGTGCTGCACGGTCTGCTGAGCTTGCCGATCCTGATCGCGGGGTACGCACGCACGCCCGACTGGACGCTCGACGTGCACGTGCTGCTCACGACGGGCACGGCAAGTACGCTCGTGGCGGTGTTGCTCGGCTTGTTGATCGGGCACCTCAAGGATCTACGCGAAGAACTCGCGCGTCAAGCACGCACGGACGCCCTCACGGGCCTCCTGAACCGCGCGGCGTTCATGCGTGACCTCGACCGAGCCCTGGGATACGCGCGGCGCAAGGGAACGAACGTCGCCGTGGCCATCGTGGATCTCGACAGGTTCAAGAACATCAACGACACGCACGGTCACGATGTCGGCGACGAAGTACTGCAACTGCTGGGACGCCGCATGCGCTCGGAACTCGCACCGCTCGGCACGTGGGCGCGTCTGGGCGGCGACGAGTTCCTCGTGCGTCTGACGGATCCTCGGCATGCCGAGGACGCGCCGGGCGTCATTCGGAACACGTTGGAAGCGCCGCTTCACCTGCGCGGAATGATCCTGCAGGTGGGCGCGAGCGTCGGCGTGAGCGTTTACTCGGGTGACGGAGACGCGACGTCGCTGCTCCGCACGGCGGATCAGGTGATGTACGGCATGAAGCGTGCGGACCAGCCTTGACTCCGAGTGTCTGTGGGGATCAGCCGAAGTTCCCTGGGCATTCGGCGTTTCGACGGTCGGCGAGCGTGGCACTCGGAACTCATTGCAATAGAGGCTGGGGCAGCCGCTCTCGAACGGGAAGGGAAGGGCTTCATCGGCGCGAATGGCTCGAGTACAGCTGTTCGGGGCTCGCGTGCGACCATTCAAGCACGCGGGAAAAACGGCTTCACGACCAAAGCCCAACTGCGCTGAAGCCCGCCGAATCGCGGGTCTTGGAACAGGGCGTGCTGGCCGCGCGCGATAGCGGCCGAAGATAAGCTGAGAAGGAGGCCACGATGACGAGACGAAGTACGCAGTCCCAGAATGTCCTGGGCATCGTTCACACGGCCATCGCCGTGAGCGACATCCACCATCAAATCGACTTCTGGCAGCAGGTGCTGGGGTTCAAGTTGGATGGAATGGCAGAGATCGGCGGTCCCTTGCCCGAGGATGAGACGGGCGTGCCCGGGATCCGCAGCAAGGTCGCCATGCTGACGAAACACGGCCAGACCATCGAGTTGTACCAGCCGACCGCGCCCGCTGACCGCCAGACGTACCGTCCGCGCCCGGTGGACATCGGTTCGTGGCACCTGGCACTCAGAGTCACGGACCTCGACGAGATTGTGCGTGCCAGCCGCGATTGGGGTTGGCGGGTGCGCGGCAAGGTGGCGGTGGTCGAGGAGGGGCCCGGCCCCATCGGTGCGCGCCTGGTTTACCTGCACAACGACGACGGCACCATCCTCGAACTCGTTCAGCTACCGCAAAGTTGAGGACACGCTCGAAATGAAACCATCGCGCTGCGACAGAGCGGCAAATTGTCACGGGAGAGCGCCGCCTCGCTCCTGCTCGAAGCGCACCGTCTTCCGTGGGGCCTAATATCAGGAGACGCGGGAGAAGCTTGAGAATGAGTCGGTCAAGGGAAGCTGCGTCTCAAAAACGTCTCAGACGATAAAGAAACGTCAATTTACCAAGAAACGTTAATTTACCAAGGGACATTAATTTACGAAGAAACGTTAACTTAACGCTTCTTGAACGCCTCGACACGCCCAAGAAAGAATCCTCTCGAACTTGGCTGCTTCACGTCACCAACAGTTTCTTCCGCCTCGCCGAGCGAATCGATAGCCCGAGACGCCCAAACTTTTCCCTCGTGGGCGTCACCCTCCACGAACCAGCTCGGTGTGGCGGCTCGGACGCCACAAGAACATCCGCCAAGCCAAGGTGAGCGTCAGCAGCGTCGACGTCAGCACCAACAGCCACGTCGCGCCGGGCAGGCTTCCCGCCAAGGTTGCTCGTCCCAGTGACGTCCCGAGGACCATGAAGCACAGCAGGTTCGCCAATCCGAGCGGCCGTCCATAGATTCCGCCGATGAACTGCTCGCGACTCCACCAGTTCGCCACGCCCAAGCCGAGCAGACCCGCCGCCGCGACCTGCGCCAGTGCCTCACCAGCGGGCGAGGATACCCTGAACAGCCAAATTGTCACCGTGTCCGCAGCGAACAAGAGCGGCACGCCCAACGTGAGCAGGAGCGTGGCCGTCACGAAGAAAAGCAACCGTCCGACCGTGTCTTGGCGCATACCTTCACCTTGACTTATCTTCTACTTGCCATGCCAGACCATCCGGGAAGTAGGCCCTACCACGTCGAAAGTGCTTCACAGGCCGAACTGCTGATGGACCGCGCATGGCTGCGCCTCCTGGACGTCTTCACGGGTGAGGCGCGCGGAGTCGCCGACGCCGCTCGTACGCTCGGCGTGACCACCGAATGGTTGTTCAAACGCGTCCGCCGCTTGGAGCGCGCCGGGCTGCTTGCCGTCCGGGAGGTGCGACCGCGCGCAGGCCGCGCCGTGCGACTGTACCGCGCGGCGTCGGATACCTTCTTCGTGCCGTTCACGCTGGTGCCCGCCGAAACGGTCGGTCGGCAAAATCGCGCGTGGCACCTCGATCTGTTCGAGACGGCCATTGGTCGGACGTTCCTTCGCGCTCCGTTCGATCAGCACGGCTGGGGATTCGTCACGGAGCGTACCCCCAGCGGGGACGTATCCTTTCGGATCGTGCGTGAGGACGGCGTGCGCTGGGCGGACCTCGGCGACGCGGCTCCTGTGATGGTGAGCGGCTGGCACCTGCTGCACCTGACGCCGAGCGACGCGCGTGAACTTCAGGGAGAATTGCGGGCGTTGCATGAGCGGTACGCGCGGCGCACGGGAACGGAGCCGTTCCTGCTGGGCATCTTTCTGGCCGACACCTCGGGTCTTCCCGGCTTGGAGCACGCTCGAAGCGAGCGCGCCGACGAGTGAGACTTCGAGAAGACGTCGGAAGCCAGCCGTCGTCGACAGTGAACCAGCGCCGACGATTGACGCGACGGGTATGGAAATCGGAAGTGGCCCCTCCCACACGTCTACGTCCGCGGACCCTCGTCTAAGAGGCCCACCGAAGTTTTGCGGCTATCAATGATTCACGGAAGGTAACGTGCAGGAAGAGGTGATTCCTTCGACGGTGGAGCTCGGCGGTCTTGCGGCACCTCGCGCCGCTTCGCGCGTTGAAGTTCTTCGTGCCTTCACGACCTCGGCGGTTTCCGCTCGCACCGCGCCAGAGGTGCCAGCCTCGCGACCTCGTCGATGCTCGAACGGCCGAGCGAGGCGTCTTCAGCCGCTGATCGCCCTGCGCCTCGCGCGCCGCACGAACTTCCATCATCCGGGGCGACACGTTCGCTCAACGCTTCTTCGGCCCGAAACTTCGAACGTACTGGCCCGGCGTCACGCCCACGTGGCGCTTGAACTGGTTCGAGAAGGCACTTTGATCGTTGAAGCCCGCAGCGAGCGCCACCTCCGCCAGTCCCCACCCTGCCGCGAGCCACGCCTGCGCGCGCCGCACCCGCGCCTGCACTTGGTACGCGTGGGGCGGCAATCCCACCTCTTCACGAAACACCCGCGAGAGGTGAAAGGCGCTGAGCCCCGACACGCCCGCGAGATCGTCGAGGGACACGTCCTCCACCGCGTGCGCGTCGAGGTACGCCCGCGCCTCCCGAACGGCCGCCCGCTCCTGTCCAAGCGGCGCGGGTGTTCCGCGCGCCTCGCTCAGCGTTGAAACGAGGCTGACCAACGCCGCTTGAAGAACGGCGTCGCGCGTCAACCGAGACGCTGTGAAGTCGGACAGGACGCGGTGCGCGACCGTCAAGCGGTGCGCCACCTCCGGCGCGAACGCCACGCTCTCGGGAAAGAACGGCGTCTCCACTCGCTTCCCCGCGACTTGCGCCGCCACCGCGCGCAACTGCTCCGCGCTGGGGTACAGCACGAGGTGCAAGTAGCCGTCCTCCACGAAGGAGTGTCCGGTCGTCACTTCGTCCGCGTTGATCAGCATCACGCTGCCGTCCGGCGCGACGCGCTCCGCGCCGCGATTCCAGAATTCCGCGGCGCCTTGATGCACCACGCCGACCGTGAACTCCTCGTGCGTGTGCCGCGCGAACGCCTGCTTCACGAAGCGTGCCTGCAACACGTCCAGCCCACCGAGGAAATCCTCGCGCCACAGCCGCGCCTCGTCACGCTTCAAGCGCTCCTGGCGGCGCGCGAGGAGGTCGGTCATGCCTTCAGCATAGAGAGGGCCGAGCAAGATTTTGCAAGACGTGCCACGCTGGTACCAGCTACCCTGCGTCATGCTGCCTCAACAAGATCAACATGCCAGCCCCGGAGCGTCAAGCCCATCGCGGTCTCCCGTGTTCTACGGCTGGGTCGTCGTGGCCATCGCGGCGCTCGTGGTGCTGCTGTCGGCCGGAGCCCGCTCCGCCCCCGGGGTGTTCTTGCTGCCCATGCAGGCGGACCTCGGCGTGCCGCGCGCCACGCTGTCGCTCGCCGCGTCCCTCGGCCTGATCATGTTCGGCTTGGGCGGCCCGATCAGCGGCGCGTTGATGGACCGCTTCGGGCCGCGCCGCGTGACCGTGGCGGGCCTGCTGGTGATCACGGCGAGCTTCGCGGGCAGCTCGTTCGTCCAGTCCATTTGGCAGCTGCACGTCATGTGGGGCGTGCTGAGCGGCTTGGGAACGGGCATCGTCGGCAGCGTGCTGGGCGCGACGATCGCCAACCGTTGGTTCGTGCAGCGACGCGGCCTCGTGATGGGCGTGTTCGGCGCGGCCTCGTCGGCCGGACAGTTGATCTTCCTGCCGATCCTCACGGCGATGGTGGGCGCGCTCGGCTGGCGTGAAAGCGCCGCGATCATCGGTGGACTCGCGCTGATCGCCTTGCCGCTCGTCGCGATGTTTCTGCGCGACCGTCCATCGGATGTCGGCGTGGCGCCGCTCGGCCTGCAGCCTGGAATGGCGGCGCCGAGCGTGCGGCCCGAGGCGGGCGTGATGCGGCACGCGCTGCGTTCACGGCACTTCTGGTTGCTGGCGGTGACGTTCTTCGTGTGCGGCGCGACGTCCAACGGCCTGATCGGGATGCACTTCATCGCGTACTGCACCGAGGCGGGCCTCACGGCGACGTACGCGGCGGGCATGCTGGCCTTGATGGGCGTGTTCAACTTCGTCGGGACGATCGCGAGCGGCTGGCTCACCGACCGCTACGATCCACGCGCGCTGCTGGGCTTGTACTACAGCTTTCGTGGCGTGAGCTTGTTCCTGCTGCTGTTCATTCCGCCGGGCGTCGGATTGGTGGCGTTCGCGGTGCTGTTCGGGCTGGATTACATCGCCACGGTTCCGCCGACGACGGCGTTGGTGGCGGACAAGTTCGGGCGAGGCAACGTCGGCACGGTCTACGGCTGGATCTTCTTCGCGCACATGATGGGCGCGGCGCTCGCGGCGTGGCTGGGCGGCGTGGCGCGAGACTCGCTCGGCTCGTACGGCGTGGCGTTCGTGGTGGCCGCCATCCTGTCGGTCGCGGCGGCAGCCCTGACTCCCGGCTTGACGCGCCCAGCGCGTGTCGCCGCGAGCACCTGACGTCAGGGCGGCCTTGGCGAGTCATCGACTTCCACGGCTACAGAAGCAAAAGGCGGGCTCCCTGGATGCTAGGGCGCTCGCCTTTCGCTTCCAGCCCCGTCTTGAAGCCCACCCGGCTTGCCCGGGAAGTGCCCGTCACGCCCATCGAATTGACGCCCTTGGCGGCGACGGAGATGCGCGCACTGGTGGCAGCACAAGCAGGAACCTATGATGTGTCCGACTTGGGAAGCTGGCTGCACGCGCACACGCAGGGGCAGCCGCTGTTCATCAAGGAAGCGCTCAAAGATCTGATGGAGCGCGACGGTGAGGCGTGGTGCTTGCGGTCGCGGGAACTGCCCGGCTTGCTTCCGGGGGTGCGTGCGGTGATCAAGGAGTGCCTCTCACGCTTGAGACCCTCGGCCCGCGCCGTCGCGCATGGGGTGGCGGTGCTGGGCGATCACGCGTCGTTTACGTCGATGCGCAACGTCATGGACCTGAGTGAGGAGGACGCCGTGGACGGCGCGGAAACCCTCGTTCGCGCGCGCCTCCTTCAGGAAGTCGAGGGGGATAGGGACGTTCTCCTGCGACTTTTCGCACGACCGCGTGCGGGAGACCCTCACGGCGAGTCTCAGCGCACTGCGTTCACGCCTCCTGCACCGTCGCGCGCTGGAAGCCTTGGAAGGCGCCGCTCCACCCGCGGTGCTGGCGCGGCATGCCCAACTGGCGGGTCGACCGGACGCGGCACGGCCCTGGTTACGGCGCATTGCGCGGGACGCCCTGCGATTGGGCCGGGGCGACACGGCCATCCAGGCCCTGCGAGACGCGCTGGATTTGGGCGCGCATGGCTTGGAACGCTTGGAATTACTGGTTCTGATCGCGGAAGCGTATGAAATTCACGTAGACCCGGCGAGTGCAAGTCAGGCGGTGGATGATGCCGTGACGGCCGCGCAGACGGGGGGTGAGCCGTCGTTACTGCTGAGAGCGCTGATCATGTAGTTCATCATCAGTTACAGGAGCGGAGGTTTGGACCGCGCTTTGGTGGAAGAAGTGGTGAGCTCGGCCCTCACCCTAGGAGATCCCGCGAGGCTCGCCATCAGCTTGCAACTACTTGCAGGCAGCCTCACCAAGGAACACCCCCGGACCGCGCTCGAACTGCATGCCGAGGCGTTGGGCCTCCTGAAGGCCGTGGGCAGCGACCAGCCGCAGGTCGGGGCAGGCCACTCCAACATGGGGGGCACCCTGGTCTAGTTGGGCGACTGGGAAGGGGCAGCCGTTCAGTTCGGCTTGGCGGCCGCCGCACACCGTCGAGCGGGATACGTGCACAACGAGGCGATGGCGCTCCACATTCAGGCACTGATGCTGATTCAGGTGGGTCGCTTGGAGCGGGCGGCATGGGTGCTGGAGGCGTCCATCTCAGTTCGCGATCCACACCAGCTGTACGCCCCCGTCGTGCGGCCTTTGTGGGCTTTGACCTTCGCGCGGCTGGGGCAACGACAGCGGGGATGGGAGGTGCTCCGCGATGCTTTTGCCACAGGCGTACCGCCCATTTTCTTTGAGGGGGCGTGTTACTGGGCGGCATGGTTCCTGTTCGAGGTGGGACACGCGAGGGAAGCCGCTGTCCTGCTGGGCTTTTTTGAAGCGAGCGCGGGAGGCAACGGAAGCAGGGAGGTGAACGACTTGAAAGACTCTCCTGCGAAACTGCGCTCCGCCCTCGACGGAGCGCTCGGGGCCGCCTTACAAGAAGCGGTGGCCGTGGGACGCTCGTGGACTCTCCCCGACGCCCTCAGGATGTTGCGCGATCTGGCGTGACAACGTGGGCCGAGACATCGCCACGCGCACGAAGTCGTCGAGGGCGTTCCGCGCTTCGCCGGAGGACGGCTCACGATCTTCCATGAGCAAGGGGCCTCAACGGGAGAAATCACCGGAACCCGTGGAAGACGCGTATGAAGGACGAGCCGAGGCACCCAGACGTCCACTCCTCCAGCGTCCACTCCTCCTCGGGAAGCGCAAGCTGGCTGGCTTGTTCGCCCGGATTCAGGAGGCGCTCGATCAGCGTGACGAGGCCCGCGAGCAGAACGTGGCGCAGGCGAGTGACGGGCGAGAGGCGAGCGAAGGTTGCATCGGGCTGAAAGGGAGTGTTCATGGACTTCCTCCTCTGGATCGGTCTTGAGCACAAGGTACGCACGCGCCGCAACAGCACCGCAACGGCGCCAGGTTCGCCTGCCGTTGCCAACAGTGTCACCTCGTCGTTCAGTTCCGCGCGATGACGCCCGGCTGCGTTGCCAAGGCCTCGACGACCCGAACGCCCTTCTCCAAGGACAGCGTTCGGCCCCGCTCTGCGGCGTCCTTCAGCGCCTCCGGCAGAAGGCTCGCCGCCAGCTGATCGCGGAGGCCCTTCATCGGCCCCGCCAGGAACAAGGCGTCTTCCGGAGGCGACTGGGCTTCGAGGAGCGCGGCGAGGAGCGTGGCGGTGCGCGCTTGCCCGGCCTCCAGGAGAAACTGGGCGGTCCAGTACAGCGTCCCCCGCAACACGGGCGGCGGTTCGTCGGTGCTGAGCCCCGTGCGGAAAACCGACCAAGCGCGCGTGACTTCGCCGAGCCGGGCGAGGCACACGGCCCACTGGGCGCGCAAAACGGGGGCGCACGGACGTGACCGCTCGAACAGGGCCACCGCGTCTTGCAGGGCGCGGGCGGCCTTGGCAGAACGCTCGTGCACGAGCAAGGCGGCGCCGAGCTCGGCCAAGGCTCGGCCTTCCAGGGAGGCGTGGCCCGCTTTCCGGAACGCGGCGGCGGCCAGCGAGAGGTGCTCGAACATGACCTCCACCCGGTCGGCTTCGGGTTGTGAGTACGGCCATGTTCATGTGGCCGTGTCCGAGCCGCTTGGCATCTCCGTGCGCCTCCAGCAAGGCCAGCGCTTCGCTTTGCAACTCGAAGGCCCGGTGAGGATCGTCGCGCCTGTAGCTGCGCACGAGGTGCTGAAGGCTACTGGCGAGCAACAAGGAATCGCCCAGGGTGCGCGCGAGGGCCGTGGCTTCCTCGCTCAGGGATCGATCACCGAACGGAACTCGGTGTTGCGAACTCCACGCGAGGCGGTTCAGCGTCTGCACGACGAGGGGCGGTGCGGCCAGTGTGCGCGCGAGGTCCAAAGCCTCGCGTCCCAGGCGCTCCTCGTCGTGCCACTCTCCATCGCGGTCGTGCGCCTCCGCGAGCAGCAGCAGCAACTCCACCCGTTCCGTGCCGCGCTGGACACGCCGGTCAGGCCGAGGCGATCCGCCTCGGCGGAGGCTCGGCGCAGACACGCGAGCCTCCGCGTGCAGCCCCGCCTCGACCGCGTGCCGAGCCAGCACGGTGGGCGGCGCCGCTTCTTTCAACGCGTGGTACGCCCGGCGATGCAGTTGCCGTGAACGCAGGACCCGAGCGTCCGCCAGAAGGGTTTCACGCAGGCGGTCGTGCGACAAGACGAACCCGACTTCCAACCCGCCGGGCTGCTCGCGAACGAATCCGCCGTGCAGCAACCGTCCTTCACCCTCATCGCAATGACAACGCAACGGCGATTCGAAGCGAGCGGTCCGGAACGCACGAGGTTGGAGCCATTTCGGTTGCGCAAGCATTTCGCTGCGTTTGTAAGGTGAAGGTACGAGTTGGCCAAGGGGCCCTCCAGGAGGTTGCAGAGGAATGACGTGAATTTCAGCAACGTGCCAAACTTCGGAAACGACGGCTTCGTTCCGGTTCAGACGGCCCGCGCGGGAAGTCCTTTCCGCGATCCGTTCCCGGCCGGGTCGTGACGACCGTCGCTGCGGCGAACCCGAAGCCCACGTGCTTCTTGCCGCTTCTCATCCGTCGGTAAGTTCTTCGAAGCGCTGAAGATACCGGCGATCCTGCTCGGTTCTTTACGCCCATGGTTCGGCCTCCAGCACGCTCACTCGCCGCCGTGCCTCCTCGCCGAGTTCATGACGGTCTGCGCGTTCTGGCGTAAGGTTGAAGCTTTCAGGTGGGCTGATGACACGTCTTTCACTCAGCTGCCTGCTCACGACGCTTCCCACCTCACCGTGGGAAGAGGAGGTTCTATGAACTGGCGAACCATCACTTGGCTGGCCCTCCCCATGCTGTTTGCCGCGACTTCTCAAGCCGTACCCGTATCGGGACTCTTCCGGGGAACCATTGTCGACTGGCCCGCCGGGCAGGTGGGGGAGATTCGGCTGGAATCGGTCGACGCTCCCAACGTCGTGCGAGGAACCATCGACGCCCAGGGGCACTTCAGCTTGATGTTGCCCGCGGCGGACCGCTTGAAGAAAATGCTGGCGCCGCTCTCCGGTCTCTTTGCCAACCCTTCGAACTACGACAAGGGTTGCAGCGGGCAGGGCACTGCGGTGCCGGCCAACGCGGGCTACAAGCAGTTCAATCTGAATGTCTACCAGAACGGGAAACTGCTCGGTGACCTTCAGTTGAACAGCACGGCGCAGCTGCCGATGCCGGTGGGCAGTCAGGCGGCCCATCTCCGCTTCCAAGACATGCCGGTGACCATGAAAGGCACCGTGTCTTGCCCGAGCTACGTGGATCAAATCGACGTTCAGGGAAAGGCCGGGTGGGACTTGGTCTTGGTGACGCACGGCGGGCTCAGCGAGTCGGGGTTGGAACAGAGCACGTACACGGGCGACCCGCTTCCGAAAGAGTTGGCCTGGCGCTTGTTCAGCGAGTTCGGGGGAACGGGTTTCCGGTTGGAACGGCACGACACGGCCTTCTTGGTCACAGAAGTGCTTCCCGATCAACCCGCCCAGAAGGCAGGCCTGCGTTCGGGTGACATCATCGAGCGGGTGAATGGAGTGGACGTGAACGGGTTGACCCTTCCGCAGCTTATCGGCGTGATCCGCGGTGCCCCCGGGACGACCGTGACGCTGGGCGTGAGCCGCGCGGGCGTCAGTGGGCTGGTGCAACTGCCGGTCGTTCGCGCGCTGGTTCGCATGCCATAAGGGAAGCCGGGGATGCGCCGAGGGGTGCTTGACATCGAATCACCCTCACGACGTACAGCTGTTCGGCACACCCTTCGGGATCATTTCGACGGCACGGGCGTACGTGTCGTTCCAGCGCGGCAAGCTTCAGCTTGCCGCGCTGATTCTGCTGTCGAGGCGGTTTCAGACCATTTCACCGACGGCACCGCTCGTTGTCCGCCGGAAGGGAACGCTCGTCACGGCGCGCGAAGGCGGGGCGTTGTGCCCGCGGACACGAACGCCTTTCTCGCCAGCGTCGATCAACGCGATCATCCCGAGTGGCAACGCCAACCCGTGAATGCGATGTCCAACGTGGCCTCATGACCGCCGGGTACGAAACGCGCACCATCGGCGTGCGAGACCGTGGACTCGTTTCGTACCCGTGGTCGTCGAAGGGACGGATGCCAACGGACGAAGGGGTGTAAAGTTTCGTTGACGCTCGCCCTGTCAAGTGAAGCGGTTGCGCACTGCGCTGGACGGCCCCAGGCTGACGACCTCGGATCACCTGGGACAGAACGGCGCGTGGCGCGTCCCAGCTACGTTATACGCGGCTCGGTGGGCGAGCACGGGACGTGCGCACCCAGGAGGTTGTGAATGGAAGGCATCAAGGCGGTCAACCTCGGAGTGCGGTTCGTTCTGGAGTTGTGCCTGCTCGCCGCTCTCGCGTATTGGGGGTGGCGGACGGGCACGAGTCTCGGCATGCGGGTCCTGCTCGCCGTGACCGCCCCGTTGCTGGCGGCGGTCGTGTGGGGCGCGTTGGTGTCTCCTCGTGCGCCCGTGCGTCTGCCGCTGTCACTGCACCTGCTGGTGCAGCTTTTCGTGTTCGGCGCGGCCGTCGCGGCCCTGTTCGCCGTCGGGCGCTCGACTCTGGCGTGGACGCTGGGGCTCGTCGCGCTAGGAAACGTCGCGCTTCTGCTTGTTTGGCGGCAATGACCGTCGAGGTGACGTTCAGGCGTGGGCAGACTCTGTTGGGCACGAAGGGTGACGAACAGCGTGACGCGGGTGAGGTGTGCGCCTCACACCGGGAAGGATCGGCGAGGCAGCGCGGTCGTCACGCAGTTCTTTCGTGAGGTAACTCGCCGGGAGCGTGGTTCGCTCGGTCGGTGAGGCCGAGGTGCAGGACGCGCAGCAGGAGGTCGAAGCTCTCGTCGATTCCGAGCGGCAAGCCGAAGCCGCCGCCGAGTTCGAGGCTGATGAAGCCGCGAAGTGCGGCGCGTAGCACGCGCACGTGGTGCAGGGCTTCCTCGCCTTCCAAGCCGTAGCCCCGCAGAACGGCCAGGATCAAGTTCACGTAGGTGCCGCCGAGGCGTTTGGCGTTCTCGCTTTGCTGCGCGACGGGGAGTTCCATCGCGGCGTACAAGCCGGGGTGCTGCTTCGCGTAGGCTCGCTGCGCGTACGCGAGGGCGTTCAGGGCGTCGTAACCCGATCGTCCGGCGGCAGCGTCACGGCTGACGTCGAGCAGTTCCCGAAAGCCGCGTCGCGTGAGGCCGTCGCGCAGGGCGTCGAGGCTTTCGACGTGGTTGTACAGCGAGGGCGGCTTGACCTTGAGTTCCGCCGCGAGGCGCGCGACGGTCAGGGCCGCGAGTCCCTCGGCGTCCGCGATGCGTGCGGCGGCGTCCAGGACCCGCGTGGAGTCGAGGCCGGCGCGGGGCATCAGTTCAGCTTCCCGAGGAACGCGAGGAGGCGCGGCGCGACTTGTTCGGGAAATTCCACGTGAGGGTAGTGGCCGGCGCCTTCGACGAGCATCAAGTCCGCTTGGGTGCGGTCGGCGACGAGGCGCGCTTCGGCGGTGGCGTCCTTGAAGTCGGGGTCTTTGGTGCCCATCACGACGAGGGTGGGTTTGCGCACGGCGCTCAGGAGGGGTTCGGTGGGTGCTTTGGGCAGGAAGATCATGTTCGTGAGGGCTTGCATGCGGCCGGATTGGCCGAGGTTCGCGCGGACGCTGGCCTCGTACGTGTCGAAGTCGTCGGGTTGGCGGGCGGGGAAGAGGGTCTTGCGGTAAGTCATCCAGAAGGCTCGGCTCCAAGGGCCGCCGAAGGCGGCTTTGATCACCAAACGCATGTACCAGGGAGTGGGGAGGTCGCGGGTGACGGGGCCGAGAAGGACGAGACCGCCGACTTTCCGTGGCTGGTCGTGCGCGGCCCAGAGGGCGCTGCCGGCGGCGAAGCTGTTGCCGAGGAGGACGGCGCGTTGTACGCCGAGGTGGTCGAGGAGGGCGAGGGCGTCTCGGGCGACGGCTTGGGCGCTGTAATCGTTCCAGCGGGCGGTGGTGTCGCCGTGGCCCCGGATGTCCATGGTGATGACGCGGTAGCCCGCCTCGACGAGGAGGGGCGTGAGGTGGCGGTATTGTCCGCGCAGATCGCCCATGCCGGGAATGGCGAGAATGACGGGGCCGTGGCCGTGCGTGTCGTCGAAGGCGAGGCGGCCTTCGGGCGTGGTGAGGTACTGGGTGGGCATGGCGTTCCATTCGGAAGGTTCGGTGTGGGTGAGGAGCGTGGCTCGGGCGGGGGTGCGCGTGTTCATGTTTGTCTCCTACTCGTATTCGTATCTTTACTAATAATATTAGTTTTGTCAAGAGTCGCGCCCCATGTACCCTGCAACTCGGATCGAAGTCGCGAGGCCAGTGGTGGACGCTTGATGCGCTCGTCACACGCCGTTTCACCGCCACGAGCAAACTCGCCGCACTCGTTCGCTCGGCCAGATCGAGGATGACGGTCACGCGACCTCCCACGAAGAGCGAACGCGACTCCACCGATTCCTCGTTCCACCTCAACACGCTTCAGCGGCGGCATCACCCATTCCCCACGCGACGAGCGCCGCCAAGGCGTACCCTGAACTCGCGCGAGTCGTCGAAGGACGTCCTCGCAAGCCCCGGACCATGAAACCGATCAAGCAACGCGACAACAGACGAGCGCGAACCCGACCGCGGCCCCGCTTCCCCAGCAAGCTCGAGGCCCCCGTCGTGCCTTCGCGCAACATCCAGGTACTTCGACCAGAACTTTCCCCCCGATCCTCACGGCCTCTGATTTCACGAACCGGCAGCGGTCGTCGCGCGCTCGACGTCGAGCACGGAATTCACGACGCGACTCCACAAGCAGCCACGGACATGCCCCCCCACGTCGAACGAGGCGCGTCGAACCTTCGGCCGTCAACCCGCGAGAGGACCCGCGCTCGATGGCAAGGCGGCCGCCCGCCGCACTCCCTCGCCATCGCCAAGTCCAAGGACGAAGTCACTCCCAGGTGGTTCCGCTGAAAGGCCCGTCCCTGCCGCTTCCTTCCTCAGGCGCAGCGCCTCGGCTGCGGCTGCGCGTCAAACGTGGCGCCGAAGCGCACGTGCGTCAAGGGCATCCGTGGGTTTACGCCAACAGCGTTCAGCAGCAAAATCGCGCGGGGCACCTCGGGGAGTTGGGAATCGTGTACGACGCTCACGACCGATTCCTCGCCATCGGCTTGTACGATCCGACGTCACCCATTTGCCTGCGCGTGCTGCACGCCGGACAACCTCAAGCGCTCGACGAAAGGTGGTGGACGCGCCGCTTCGACGCGGCCATCGACGCGCGGGAAGGCCTGTTCGACGAGCGAACCAACGGCTACCGCTTGATCAACGGGGAAAGTGACGGCTGGCCGGGCTTGGTTCTGGACCGCTACGCGTACACCTTGGTCCTCAAGGTGTACGCGGGCGCGTGGCTTCCCCGCTGGGCCGACGTGCTGGCCTTGATCGCCGAACGTTTTCCGCGCGAGCGTCTCGTCGTGCGGCTCAGCCGCAACCTCCGCGACGTAGCGGCCGAGTTCGGCGTGCACGACGGCAGCGTCGTGCGCGGCGATCCGCTTCTCGGCCCCGTGGTGTTCCGCGAAGCGGGCGTGGCCTTCGAAGCGGACGTGCTGCGCGGCCAAAAAACCGGGTTCTTCCTCGACCAGCGTGAAAACCGCGCGCGCGTGGAAGAGTTGTCACGCGGAAAGCGTGTCCTGAACGCCTTCAGCTTCTCCGGCGGGTTCTCGTTGTACGCGGCGCGTGGCGGCGCGACGTCCGTGACGAGCGTGGACATCAGCGCGCACGCCCTCGCGAGCGCCGAGCGGAACTTCGCCTTGAACGCCGACACGCCCGCCGTGGCCGCGTGCGAACACATCACCGTTCGAGCGGACGTGTTCTCGTGGCTGCATCAGCACCACGCGCGGCCCTTCGACTTGATCGTGCTCGACCCGCCGTCGCTGGCGAAACGAGAAACGGAACGTGCGGGCGCCATTCGTCAGTACGAGCACCTCGTCATGGACGCGTTGAACCTGCTCGCGTCCGAAGGCGTGCTGCTCGCCGCGTCATGCTCGGCACACGTCAGCGCCGACGAATTCACGGACGCCGTGATGCGGGCGGCGTATCGTTCCGGACGAACCGTGCGCGTCCTTCGCACGAGCGGACACGCCGCCGATCATCCGGCGACGTTCCAAGAAGCGCGATACCTCAAGGCCGTGTACTTGAAGTGCCAATGATCGTCTTGAGCGCGGGACTTCAAGCGGCAAAGTTCGCGCGCCCGACCCGCCCGTACGCGCATTCGGCTCGCCGAAGGCCCCGCACTCCGAGTCATCCCTGGGGGCGCGCCGACCACTGAGGCCACGCGACAAGCGGCGCGCACGCAAGTGCGCGCCACCGAATTCGGACGTGGAGACGGACGAGGGAGTGTGAGGGCCGACGAGCGGCGGGCGAGAAAGGCCCCCAGGAGGGCTCGAAGGTCCGTCGTCAAGCCCGGCCCGAGGCGCGCGATGGCGACACGATGGCGCGGACGAACGCTCAGCGGCTCGACTTCGCGATGAAGCTCCACTTGCCGCTCAGAGCCTTGATCTCGCTTCCAGGGCTCGCTTTCGAGTCTCCGCCACCTTTCACGACGACTTTCACGGACGTCTTGACGACCGCACCGGCGTCCGTGATGCCGTCCGCGCCCCAAGTGATGTACACGCCCTGCTTCGACTCGATCCCGACGATGGAACCGGCTTCGATGCTCTCTTGCACGCCGACCGTGACGGTGTAATCCTCGGTGCCGAACGTGTGGTTGAGCTGACCGAACGCGCCGAGCCAACCGGGTGAGGCGGTCGTCATGGAGAGCGATTCGCACGACACCTTGAAGCTCAGCAAGGGCAGCGAGAAGCCGAAGGTGGAGGCGCCGAGGAGGTCCTTGCACCCATCGGCCTTCGGAAGCACGAGTTCATTCGCGACGACCGGGGCCGCGCTCGCGCTGGACTTCAAGCACCATTCTTGATAGTGGGGCGTCAGGGCGCTCGCCCAGCCGTACGCCGTGCCGACGTAACCGGAATACAGCGACGTTGCCCACAGCTCGGCGTAGAGCGAGGCCCGCTCGTGCAAGATGGGATCGGAAGCGTTCGCGGCGAGCCCGGTCAACAGCTTGTAGCCCTGCTTGAAGTACGCGCCGAGGTTCTCCGCGTGGCCGTGCATCGCGCCGCGCCACTTGTTGTTCTGAGACTCGAGCGCCGGTACGCACAGCGCGAGGAACTCCTCTTGCGATCGGACGCGCCTGCTGATCTCGTCGACGACGCACCCGCCCTCACAGTTGTAGAAGTCCTGCTGGAGCCTCGGCGCGTCGTACTGAGTCTTGCGCTTGGCCTCGACGAGGGCGCGCATGTGCGGCTCTTGGTCGATCGAGAGCATCGCATCCCACAGAGCGTTTCGTCGAGCCCTCGTGAACGCCGACTCCTTACGGTCGCGAAGCTGCATGTCGAGTTCGTCCATTCGGTTTCTCAAAGACGTCGCCCGGTCGTCGAGCTCGTCTTGAAGCTTTTCGTAGCGAGACCGCAGCGCGACCGCCTCGGCCGGTGTTTGCGGCAGCTTGAGGTTCGGCAGGGACGCCTCCTTGCCGTGCGAAAGGTCGAAGGTGAAGGCGGCGGGCAGGCGCGTGAGCACGTCCGCGCTTCCCGTCGTCACCTCAATTTCCTGGGGAGTTTGAGGTTGGGTTTGCGCCGTCGTCTTCGGGGGCGTGCGGCGTGCGCCCGCGCGAGCGAACTTCGCGGCCTCGGCGAACTTGCCTTGGCAGGTCAGCGCGACGCTCAAGCCCGCGTTCGCCTCGGACAGCATCGGCTCGGCGGCGATCGCGCGGCGCAACACGGTCTCCGCTTGATCGAAGCGCCGCAAGGCCGTGAGGGCGAGCCCTCGGTTCGTGCTCAGAACCGCTGGGTTCGACCAGCCGAGCGGCCCGGTCGTGTTTTGTTGCAGCTTCGCCGCCGCGTCGAGCACCGTGAGGGCGTCGCCGGGCAGACCGAGCGTCACGAGGACGCCGCCGAGGTTGACGAGGTGTTGCGGTTCTTGCGGTTGCAGGCGGTGGGCGGCGAGCAGGGCGGCGAGGGCGGCGTTCGGC
The DNA here is from genome assembly GCF_003217515.1 of Deinococcus yavapaiensis KR-236. Classification (NCBI taxonomy): domain Bacteria; kingdom Thermotogati; phylum Deinococcota; class Deinococci; order Deinococcales; family Deinococcaceae; genus Deinococcus; species Deinococcus yavapaiensis. The sequence goes on from NZ_QJSX01000018.1 coordinate 29,709, forward strand.
TTGCCGAGCAGCGCGGCGCTCTCGGCGGCGCGCGAAGCGAGCGCCGCGTCCTTCGCGTCGGGGCTGCTCGAGAACGCCTTCAATCCGGCGCTTTCGCGCTTCTCGAGCCACGCCGCCGCGTCCTTCAAGGCCTCGGCGAGCGTGGCGGGTACCTTCGGCGGCGTGAGCGGGGCCGTCTTGGCGTACGCCTCCGTCATCTTCGCGAAGGTCTGCTCGAACGTGGCGCGGCTCTCCGAGGAAGGTCCGAGCATCGCGAGCAGGCGCTCCATGTTTTGGTAGGCCCCGAGTTGATCGCTCGTCAACTTCGAGGCGTCGAAGCGCGGCGCGTCGCACAAGCGGGCGCGCTCTCGTTGGAGTTGCTGTTGCAACGCCGCCTCGGACGGCAGGGCCCTCGCGTCCGAATGCGCCTGCCAAGACAAGTCGGGCGGGGACGCGGCGAGCGACGAGGACGTCAAAGCCAGCAGGGTGAGGGTGAATCGTTTCATGGGGTCACCTTGCCAGGGAGGCGGTGGCAGCTCGATGGCACGCCTCGGTCCGTCATGCGTCGATCATCGTCGGCTTCCTAAGCTGCGTGTCGAGGAGTCCCATGAACATTCACGTTCCGATCGTTCGTTTCGCCCTGCTCGCCGCGCTCACGCTCCATCCGGGCGCCTTCGCGAGCCGTTGCGCAGAATTGCGTCCGTTCCTGTCGAGCGCGCTCGACGCTCCGCTGATCGTGCAGGCGCGCGTCGTACGGCACGCGCAGACGCTCGTCCCGCCGAGCTTCGCCGAAGTTCGCGTGCTCGCGACCCTCAAAGGGCGAGCGCCGAGCACCACCCTGAGAATTCTGGATTCCGACGGCGCCCTCGCCGTTCAGAACGCGAGCGCGTACCCGGTCGGCACGACGTGGGTGTTCGCCTTGCGCCCGAGCGTGGACGGCGCGTCGTTCACGTTGCCCGTGTGTGGCGACGGCGCCCTCGCCGTGATCGGCAAGAACGTGTTCGGCAACCTCGAGGGTGGCCTCGCGAGCGTCCTTTCCTTGACCGATCTGCGTGACCGCCTGCGAGGGTCGCCGTGAGCCACCTTCTCGATCTCGTGACGTGCCGCTGGGTGCCCGGCACGCTCGACCGCGTACGCGTCTCCTCACGCGGTCAGGCCGAAGTCCTCGACATCGGCGAGGTGGAGCGGCGCTTCGGACGAGCGGCCCTGGAAGCGCTCTACCTCAAGGGGCACTTCACGCGCCGCGACGATGTTTCTAACGAATTTCCTCCCGACATCCGAGAGTGACGATGAAGGGTGAAGCGTGGCGCGCTTCGCCCACGAACGCCGTGAATCTTCGCGCTCGTCGGTGTTCGCCCTGTGTCCGCCGCTTCACGTCAGGCATTGCCCAAGGCAAGCCTCCTTCGTCAGGCGATCGCTTCGCGGTTCACGAGCCTCGAAGGCAGGCCGGGCCGACTCGGTGTCTCGATTGCGGACTCACCCAGCGTGAACATTCTCCATGAACGAACGCCGTCCGCGTGTTGGCGTGCCGCCTTCCCTTTCTCGGAGCGCCGTGAAGTAGCATGCCCGCATGCTACTTCGCGCTTTGGGTCACTCCGGCCTTCAAATCTCCGCGGTCGGACTCGGATGCAACAACTTCGGCGCGCGCCTCGATCAAGCGGCGACCACGACGGTCGTTCGACGTGCCTTGGACCAAGGCATCAACTTCTTCGACACGGCCGACGTCTACGGCAATCGCGGCGGCTCGGAAGTCATGTTGGGCCGAGCGCTCGGCGAAGAGCGCCAGCGGGTGGTGCTGGCCAGCAAGTTCGGGTTGCCGATGGACGACAGTGGCGAGCGTCAAGGCGCGAAGCCCGAGTACGTTCGCCAAGCGCTCGAAGCGAGCTTGAAGCGTCTCGGCACGGACTACCTCGACTTGTACCAGTTGCACCGCCCCGATCCTCACACGCCGATCGAAGAGACGCTCGGCGCTTTGGACGAGCTCGTTCAAGCGGGTTTGGTGCGCTTCGTCGGTGTTTCGAATCTCGACGCGCCCGGCGTTCGAACCGCCGAAGAAGCTTCCCGGCAACGGAATCTGGTTCGCTTCACGTCCTGCCAGGACGAGTACAGCCTGCTCGTGCGAACCATCGAGAAGGACTTGATTTCCGAGATGCGAGCGCTCGGGTTGGGATTGTTGCCGTACTTTCCGCTGGCGAGCGGCTTGCTCAGCGGGAAGTACCACGCGGGTCAACCCTTGCCCGAAGGTGCGCGCATCACCGGGTCGGAGGGAGCGCAGAACCGCTATCTGAACGAACGCAACTGGCGTCTGGTCGAGGAACTTCGTCGGTTTGCCGAGGCCCGCGGTCACTCGCTGCTGGAGCTGGCGTTCAGCTGGTTGCTCTCGAACGACGTGACGTCGAGCGTGATCGCGGGCGCGACACGGCCCGAGCAGATCGACCAGAACGTCGCGGCGCTCGATTGGACGCTCACGAGGGAGGACGTCGAGGAAGTGAACCGCATCACCGCGTAACCGCCGCTCGGCGCACGGAAGAAGGCCCGAGCGGAAACTCTGGCCTTCTTCCATGCGACCTGCTCACCGTCGCGAGGGGCCGAGTCGAATTCGTGCAGGTGGCGCGCCACGCTTCATGCAAGGAGACGGCGTGCCCGCCCGCGTTCCCGATTACTGCGTCGAATTGAGCGTGGCCGACGCGTCGGACGCCGAGTGGGGCGGAGGCGAAGGAGGCGCGTACTGACGCGGAAAAGTCGAAATCGCCAGGGATGCGACGCCCACACCCGTACGCAAGGCGTCTGCCTTCGTGGCCCCCTCGGCCAGGGCGTGCAAGTACGCCGCGTTGAAGGTATCGCCCGCCCCGACGGTATCGACGACTTCCACCAGCGGGGCGTCGACCTGCTCGCGAACACCCGCTTGGTACGACACCGCCCCGGCCGATCCGCACTTCACGACGAGCGTTCCGTTGGCAGGCAGGATTGGGCCGAGGACCTCGATGGCCGCCAAGACGTTGTCGCGCTCGGCGAGCGCCGTCAACTCGGCGTCGTTCAGCAAAGCGAAGTCGCAAGAAGCGAGCCACGAGCGGACTTCCGCTCGAACATCGTGGGACCACCCCTCGCTCGGCCAGCCGGGATCGAGCGCCACGAGCGCGCGACGCTCCTTGAGGGCGGCGAGGAGGGTGGGGTACTGTTCGCGCAGACGCGGCGTGAGGAACGCTCCGACGAGCAAGACGATGTCGCCGGGGCGCACGACGTGCAGACGGTCGAGCACGTCTTCCAACGACAGTGCGGCCAAGTGCCCGAGGTGCGAGAAGAACGTTCGCTCACCGCTGACGTGACTGAGGGCGACCGTGACGGAGGTGGGCGCGTTGGGCGTGTCCCAAAGGCCTTGGACGTCCACGAGCTGCGCGCGGAGCCAGCCGCCGAAGGCGTCGGTGCCCACGTTGGCGATGGCGCTGCACGTCGCGCCGAGGTCACGCAAGGCGACAAGAGAATTTCCCGCCGATCCACCGATGCGTAGCTCCATGCGGTCCAGAAGCATCTCCGTGCCAAGCTCGGGCCAGCGGTCATGCGAGCCCATGATCAAGTCGACGTTGATGTTACCGATCACCACGATGGAAGGCGTCATCAATCCTCTTTCAGGCGCCGCGCGACAGGCAAGCCGTCGAAGAAGCCGCGCAATGGATAGCGTGGCACGGTCGTGCGCGACCCGCCGAGGCTGAACGTCTCGTACTCGTAGGCGTTCTTCGTGACTTCATCGGGCATCGTTCCGAGGGTGCTCAACGGCCCCGTCTGAGTGCGGTGCGCGTACAGAGCGCGCCGTTTCTGCGGCGCGTAGCGAGACACGCCGACGCGCACGGCGACCGTGCAGTCCGACACTCCGTATGTGTCGGGGTCGAGTCCTGCCAGGACGCCGAGGCTGCCTTGCATGCGTTGCATCTCGCTTCGAGTTTGCGCCGTGTAGTACAGGCGCTGCACGGGCTTCTCCAGACAACCGCTGGAGTAGAAGGCGGCAGTGGCGGCGCGGTGCACGATCAAATGATCGGGATGTCCGTAGATGCCGTGTGGATCGAAGGTCAGCATGACGTGCGGTTGAACGCGGGCGATGACTTCGAGAATGCGCGCCTCGATCTCCCAAAGGTCGACGTTGATCGTGGCGAGCGGATCGTCACGGCGCAGCCTCTCACCTCGGCCCGAGTCGTGGTAGCCGAGAAAGACCGGCTCGCCGATTCCCAAGTGCGCGCAGGCGTCCTTGAGTTCCTGTTCGCGCAGTGCGGCGACGTCCTCGACGTGACCGAGCGAGGGATCGGTGACGCGGCCCGCTTCACCTCGCGTGGCGCACACGAGGGTGATGCGCGCTCCTTGCGCGGCGTAGTGTGCCAGCGTGCCGCCGCAGCGCAGCGCCTCGTCATCGGGATGGGCGAAGACGGCCAGCAGGGATGGTTGGGCCATAGCCGTGCCGCCTTACCCTTTCATGCCCGTCATGACGATGCCTTCGATGATTTGGCGTTGGAAGAAGGCGAATACCAAGAGCACGGGAATCACGGCGAGACTCGACGCGGCCATGATGAGGCCCCACTGGGTGCCCGCTTCACCGCTGAACAGGGCGACGCCGACGGGCAAGGTGCGTAACGCGGGACTTTGAATGACGACGAGGGGCCACAAGAAGGCGTTCCAGTTGCCGAGGAACGTGAAGATCGCCAAGCTCGCCAGCGCAGGACGCACGAGCGGCAAGGCGACCTTCCAGAAGATGCCGAACTCGTTCATGCCGTCGATGCGCGCCGCTTCGATCAAGTCGCTGGGAACCGTCTCGAAGAATTGCCGCATCAAGAAGATGCCGAACGCCGACATGAGACCGGGGAAGAGAATGCTGAAGTACGTGTTGGTGAGCTTGAGGTCCACGACGCCGACGAACCAAGGAATGACGAGCATCTCCGTCGGAATCATCAGGGTGGACAAAATCGCCACGAAGATGAGGGTCTTGCCGGGAAAGTCGAACTTCGCGAGCGTGTACCCGACGAGCGAGTCGAAAAACAGCACGCTGAGGGTGGTGACGCCCGCGACGAGCAGCGAGTTGACGAACCAGCGCACGAAGGCCGTCTGACCGAGGACCGTCCGGTAGTTCTCGAGGGTCGGCTCGGACGGCAGGAACGCGAGCGTGAACAGTTCCGCGAACGGTTTGAGGCTCGTCAGGAGCATCCACGCGAACGGGAACAACGTCACGATCGCGCCGACGAACAGCACGAGGTAGGCGCTCAACGTCGTGACGCGCTCGCGAAGCGGTCGCCGGCGACGCTCGTCGAGCGAAAGGGAAGCGTGGGCGCTCATCAGTAGTCGAACCTCCGGGTGAGGAAGCGCATTTGCAGCAGCGTGATGACGAGGATGATCGCGAACAAGACGACCGTGAGCGCGGAAGCGTACCCCATCTGGAAGCGTCCGAAGGCAACTTGATAGATGTACACGGCGACCGTGAGGGTGCTTTGCAACGGACCGCCTTGATCGGTGAAGTTCAAGTTGACGATTTGCGTGAACAATTGCAGGTACGCGATCGTCCCTGTCACGACGCTGAAGACGATCGTGGGATTCAAGAGCGGAAACGTGATGCGCCGGAAGGTGTACCAGCCGTTCGCTCCGTCGAGCGAGGCCGCTTCGTAGTACGAGCGTGGAATCGCCGCGAGACCCGCGAGGAACAGCACGACTTGAAAACCGAGGTTTTGCCACACCACGAGCGCCGTCGCAGACGGCAGCGCCTGGTCGGGAGACGTCAGGAACGACTGAGCTGGAAGGCCGAGCGTGACGAGGACCGTGTTCACGGGCCCGAACTGCGGCGAGAGCAGCCACTGCCACACCCACGTGGCGGCGACGATGGGCGTGACGTACGGAATGAAGTACAAGGCGCGCAGCAAGCCGCGCAAGGCCGTGATGCGTGACAGCAGCAGCGCGATGCCAAGGCCGAGGGCGATTTGCGCGGGAACGCCGATCAAGGCGTAAAACGCGGTGTTGCGCAAGGCGCGACCGAAGGTCGCGTCGGACGCCAGGCGCGTGTAATTCTCGAAGCCCACGAACGGGTGCTCGGTCCCGACGGTGTTCCAATCGAACAAGCTCATGCGGAATGCCGTCAAGGTCGGCACGAAGCGCACGATCACGAAAAAGGCGAGTGGAACGAGCAGGAAGCTGTACGCCCAAAGCGCTTGACGTTGCTTGAGGGACAACGTGCGCTTCGGGCGGACGGGCGCGGAGGGGAAAGCCCCCTCCGCGCGAGGGGGCGGGACGCTCATGTCAGGATGCTCACTTCTTGTAGTAATCGTTGAGAATCTTTTGCTCCTCGGCCACCGCGCGCTTCAAGGCGGCGGCAGGATCGCCCTTTTCCAAGATGACGGAGTTGATTGCGTCGACCCACACGCGCCGCTGCCCCGCTTCGTCCACGAAGAGCGTCGAGGTCGCGAAGGGCAGGCTCTGCACGAACGGACCGTACACGGGGTCCTTGCGAAGGTCCGCTTGGCTGGACAGGCGACGCGACGCGGGAATTTCACCGACGTCACGCAGCCACTCGCGCATGACTTCCTCGCTCGTGAGGAACTTCAAGAACTTCACGGACGCGTCCAGCTTCGCTCCACGCGCGTTTTTCGTGATGCCGTTGACCCAGTACGAGCCGAAGTTGCCGCGCTGGCCGCCTTGATTCATGACGGGCAGGGTCGCGACGCCCCAATCGAATTTCGCGCCGCTGCGAATCGAGCCGATAGCGAACGACCCGTCGATGATCATGCCCGCGCGGCCCGCGATGAACGCGTCACGGTAAGCGTTGTTGCCCGGGAAGAAGTTGGGAACGCCGACTTTGTACTTCGTGACGAGGTCCGCGTAGAACGTCAGGGCTTTGACGCCCGCCTCGGTGTCGTACGTCGCTTGCTTGCCGTCCGCGCTGTACGGGCGGCCGCCGTACTGGCGAAGGAGCACTTCGCGCAGCACGTGGTAGTCCTGACCGTCCGGCGCCATCGCGAAGCCGAGGGTCGTGAAGCGCGGCGCGGCGCCCTTCGTGATCTTTTGGGCGGCCGTCAAAAAGTCGTTCCACGTACGCGGCGCGCTGCGAATGCCCGCCTGCTTGAAGAGTTCCTTGTTGTAGAAGATCGCCAGGGTGCGCACGGCCGTGGGCAGCGCGTAGTACTTGCCGTCGATCTTCGACGTCTTGACCATCGGCACGAAGTTGGCGTCGATGGTGCGAACGGGGAAGTCCTTGGCGGGCAACGCTTGCAGGTAACCGCCGTCCACGTACTGCGGCAACCAACCGTAGAAGAGGTTCACGACGTCCGGGCCTTGACCGGCGGGAATGCTCGTCGCGACCTTCTGGTTGTACGCGTCGTACGGAAACGTCTCCTGCTTGACCTTGATGCCGGGATTTTGCGCTTCGAAACGCGCGATGAGCTTGTTCATCAAGGTGACCTTGCTGGCGAACTCGTACTGCCAGTACGTGATCGTCACGTCCTGCGCGGCGGCGACCGACGCGGACAGCAGGGTGGACAAGCCGAGCAACTTCAGTGCTTTCTTCATAACGACTCCTTGAGGGGTTACTTGCCTTCCGGCGTGAGAAGGTTGACGAACAAGCGGTACGCGCCGGGCACTCCGGCCGGAAGTTCGCGGAAGAAAGCGTAGCCTGCGTATGTCCACGTGCCTTGCCCGACCTTCACCTTGACGAGACCGCCTTGCGCTTCCGGTTCACCGCGGTCATGCGATTCCAGGAGGGCTTTGTAGCGAGGGTCCCAAGTCGTCAGCCAGTACAGGCCGCGTTCTTGAACCCATCCTTCGAAGTCGGCTTGCGTGATGCGGTTCGGAGTCGTGAAGGCCGGGTCTTCGGGCGCGAGGATGCGAACGGGCGCGTCTTCTTCCGTCACGCGAATGTTGGCCGGACCGAGCGTCGTCGGGAAGGGGCCGGGACCGCCGGTCATGATCCGGTCCCACTCGAAGCGATGGTACTGCACCACCATATTACCGCCGCGCTCAATATAGTTCATCAAGCGAGCGTGGTTCGCGGCGAGGTCGGGGCGATCACCGTACGCGCGCACGCCGATCACGATGGTGCCGAATTGCGACAAGTCCCCGCTCGCGATGAATTCCGGCGTGAGGGTGGTGACGTCGAGGCCCACGCGCTTCAAGGCTTCGGGAACGACGTCTCCGGTGCCCGGCACGTACCCGATCTTCACGGAGGGAACCTTGAGGTCGAAGGCGTTGATGGTCGCTCGGGCGGGCGCGTAGAGAGGTCGGTACTCGGTGTGCGCGTAGTTGATGACCGTGTAGCCTTCGGCGAACTTCTCGCTTCCGAGCGTCGCTTCGGCATCGATGGCGTACGTGCCCGCCGTCAGGTTCGCGGGCGCTTGCACGTCGAACGCCAGCAGGGCCGCTTCACCCGAGCGCGCCAACTTGAAGGGCTGCGCGGCTTGCGTGGCCGTCCAACCCGCGGGCAACTTGAGGGTCACGTTGCCTTCCGTCGCGCCCGTGGTGTTGTTCTCGACGCGCACGTGCACGGTCGCCTTGCGGTCCGAGCCGAGCGGCATGATCGCCAAGTCGGGGTCGACGCGCACGTTGAGTTTCGGTACGACCGCCAGGAGGCGCGAGCGCTCGCCGAACTTCGGATCGGCCCAGACGTTTTGCAAAGGCACGCGCACGGTGACGGGCGTTCCGGAGACGTTCACGCGCGCCACGGCGAAGGTGTCGGTGGGGCAGTAGGGGAGGGTGACGCACTCGGGGCGGTCGACGGTCACGCGACCCGAGAAGTTGTCGGGCCGCCGCCAGTACGGACGCGTGAGCGCGGCATTCCCGGCGACGGTCACGTCGAGGGACGCGCCGACCGCTCCACCCGCGGCGAGGGTCGCGGCGGCCACCGCCCCCTTGGCTTCCCAACCGGACGGCAGTTCGAGGCCCGCCGACGCGAGCTCCACGGGCAACTTTCCTTGGTTGTACAAGTCGAAACGCACCTTGAACGCCTGCCCTGGCGTGACGGTCGCGTCGTTGGCGACCGCTTTGAGGTTCAGGCCGAGCAGTCGTACCAGCGCCTCGTTGAATTGCTCTTCCTTGCGAGCGAGATCGTCCACGAGGGCGCTCTTCGCGGCGGGCGCGAGGTCCGAGACGCCTTCGGCGACGTTCTTCGCACGGCGAATCGCGTCCAGACCGCGCCGTACACGTGCCACCGTCGTTTCCGGCGTGCGCAAGTCGAGGTTCTTGACGGCGCTTTCGGCTTCACGCTGAGCCGTTCGCAAGGCGGAAGCAAGGGCCGGAATTTCGACGTTGGCCCAGCGCGCGGTCAGCGTTGTCGGCACGCCGTCGAAGAAGCTTTTCTCTTGGCCGCTCGCCGCGCCTGACTTTCCTTTGAGAATGACGAAGTTGTTCTTGAAGGACCCGGCGGGCAGCAAGCTTCCCATCCCTTGGCTGCGGTGATACGAGCGTCCCTCCAAGCCGATCTGCTGGTACGTGCGCCCCAAGATCGGATCGTACTGCCCGACGTCCACCGTGAGCGTGGCGTTCTGAGCGTCGCCCGTTCCTCCGCCGACGCCCGCCGAGAGGTACAGCTTTTGCGGTTGCCACGCGGGCAAGCCAAGCTCGGGAAACGCGCTGGGATCTCCGGCGAGATCGAACGCTTTCACGGCGAGGTAACCGGCCGCCTGGTGGTGGCCGTGCCCGACGCGTTCATCGGCGTGGAAGGTCACGACGACGTCCGGACGGAAGGTGCGGATGACGCGCACGACGTCGGACAAGGCCTTCTGCTCGTCCCACTTCGACAGGGCCTCGTTGAGAGTGCGCGAGAAGCCGTAGTCGTACACCGTGGAGAAGTACTGCTTGGCGCCGTCCACGGCGCGCGCTCCGAGAAGCTCGTCCGTGCGGATGATTCCTAGCCCGTCGAAGAGTTCGGTGCCGATCTCGTTCTGCCCGCCTTCGCCGCGGTTGAGCGCCAAGTAGGCGCTTTCGGCGTGCAGTCCGCGCGTGACGTAAGCCATCACGCCGCTCGGCTCGTCGTCGGGGTGCGCGCCGACGAGCAAGAAGCGCGCCGACATCGGCAGGCGGTCCACCGCTTGCTGAATCCCGACCGCGCCAACCTCGGGGCTGCGTGGAAGGTCGGCTTTGGCGGTGCCGAGCAGCGCCGCCGTGAGGGCGAGAGCGAGAGGCGTTCCTGAGCGATGTTTCATGCTGCTCCTTTCAACGCGCGTCGTGCGCGCTCGAAACGGTCGAGCCAAGCTTGCCGGCGGGTAGAGTCGTGGGAAAGTCGAGCGCGGGCCATTTGAAGGTGGGCGCGCATCACGTCGCTCGCGGGCCCGCCGAACGTGCGCCGCCGATTGACGAAGGCGTGCACGTCCAGAGCGGCCGTGAGGACATCGGCGGGAACGTCGATGCCAAGTCGGTGCAAGTCGGTGGGCGTGGCGCTGCACAACGAGCGTCCTTGCGTGCGAAGATTTGCGAGAAGCTGTTGCGCCGCGTGGTGGGCGTCGCGGAACGTACAGGCGCTCGTTCGTGCGAGGGTGTCGGCGAGTTCGGTGATCATGGTGTCGCCCGTCGTCGCCTCGGCCAAAAAGCGCTCGCGGTGCACGCGTAACCCTTCGAGGCTGACGGTGAAGAGGGCCAGGCCTTGCCGGAAGTCTTCCCACAAGGCGCGCATGGGTTCTTGCACGTCGGGACCCGGATCGTTGATGTCGCCGAACGGAACGTTGTGGGAGCTCAGCAGCACGGCCTGGGCGTAGCCGAGCAGCTTCGAGAACTTCGTGCGGGCATGCTCTAGCGCGACCGGGTTGCGCTTTTGCGGCATGACGCTCGATCCTTGAACGAGGCCGTCCGCCACAGTGACGAGGCCGCGTGACGCCCAGAACAGCAAGTCGTACAACGCGCGCGAGAGGGTCACCGCGCACGTCGAAAGCGCCCCGGCGAGTTCGCATTGCCAGTCGCTCGTGCTGACGGCGTCGTACGTGTTTTCCACGGGACGATCGAAGCCGAGCGCTTGAGCCGTGAAGTCGCGGTCGAGCGGGTGGCTGCTTCCGGCGAGCGCGACCGCGCCGAGCGGGCTGAGGTTGAGACGCTTCAAGGCGTCGGCGAGTCGGTCGGAGTCACGCGACAACACGTTCTCCAGGGCGGTGAGGTAGTGAGCGAGGGTGGTAGGTTGCGCGGGCTGGTGGTGGGTGTAGGCGACGATGACCGTATCGACTTCCGCCTCGGCGAGGTTCAGCAGCACGCCGCGAAGCTTCTCCACGCTTTCCATGGCGCGCAGCAGCTCTTCGCGAGCGGTTAAGCGGTAGATGGCCATGTCGAGGTCGTTGCGAGACAACGCCGTTCGCAGCGCGCCCGCTGCCTCGGGCGAGCGTGAAGCGAGACGTCGATCGAGGCTGAAGAACACGTCTTCGATGGCGGGATCGTACGGCGGCCACGATTCGCGGCGTAATTCGCGAAGTAAGGTCACGGCCTCGGTGGCGCCGGGAAGGCCGCTCTTCGCGTGGCTTTGTGCGTGCGCGGTCAGGGCGTCGAACAAGTGCGGCAGGAGGTGAGCGCTCGCGAAACGGTAGTCGGGTTCGAGCACGACTTCGCGGTACACGGGATGCCACGTCATGCCTTCACCGCCCCTTCTCGTTGCAGGAGCGCCGCGCGCGCGCGCTGCACGGAGAGCAAAAGTGCTCCTCGCACGGGTCCGTCATCGCCGTGCACGGCGGTGTCGACGCGCACCGTCTGTGGCAGCAGGCGGCGCAGGCGCGGCGTGAGGTCTTCGTTTCGGGTGCTCACGACGAGCAGGTTCAAGTCGAGCGCCGCGCCGAGCGCGCTCAGAACGTACGCGAGTGCCGCGTGCCGCTCCGTGGGCGGCAGGGTTTCGAGGAGGACGTCGGTGTTTCCACGGGGCCAGCGGACATCTCCCAATTCGCCCGACCGACCGTGCTGCCCGGAGTAGAGCTTGCCGCAGAGGAAGAGCCCGACGCCGAGGCCAGTCTCCCGTTCGAGCAGGACGGCGAAGGGATCGGCGCCGTGGGCGGCGCCGTCATGATGCTCGGCGATGGCCGCGAGGTTGGCGTCGTTCTCGAAGCGAACTTCCACGCCCGTCGCCTCGCCCCAGTGGCGAATGGCGGCGTCGTCGAGCGCTGGCACGGCGTTCGGTTCGGCGAGGCAATTCGACGTGACGGGCGCGGGAACCGCGAGGGTGACGAAGTGCAGGGGGCCGTGCGGCGCTTCGAGGCGTACGGCTTCGAGGGCGCTCATGAGCTCCTTCGTCACGTTGGTCGGGCCGTCGAGGTCGACGGTGCGACGATCGGTGGGACCTTCGCGCAATCCGGACGCGAGCATGGTGAGCCGCTGAGGTTGCACGTCCACCCCGATGGCGGTGCCGAGGCGGCGCGCGAGGCCGACGAGCCCGGCGGGTCGGCCTTGCTGTCCGCCGGAGCGGCCCAATTCGTCCACGATCCCTTCGAGGACGAGGTCGTTCACGATGCTGGTGACCGTGACTTTCGAAAGGCCCGTGATAACGGCGAGTTGACTGCGTGTTCTTTCCGCTTCCAACAAGAAACCGAGAATCACGCTTCGATTACGCCAGCGTAACGTACTGGGCTGACTCATGCTCCCGAGCCTCCTCGCTATTTAATAAACTTTCCTAACTTTGTGCGAATAGTAAGCTTCTCGAACGTGCATGTCAAGAACGACCGACAGCACGCTGAACTCGGTCCAACCACGCGCCACGCGAGCACCTCGACGTTCTTTTCCCGAATGTACGTCGTGCGCCGCTTGCTACAGGCGCTCAGCGCGACGCTCGCCAAAAAGCGAAATCACCTTCGAAGCAGCCTCCGTCACCGCGCTCTGCACCCCCGAGGCGCCGTCCTAAAGTCCCGCTTCGCGACCGAGATCTTGTACAGCTTCAACCCGCACGCCCGGGCCGTTGCTCGTGGAGTCACCACGCCGCATTGGACGTGCGTTCCGTTCTACAAAGACTCGGCCGCTAAAGTGACGACGTCGCGTACAGTACATTCATGTCTTCACACCGTGTCGGTGGCCGCTCGTGACGTTGCGTCCCGGCGCCGTACCCCCGCTGGTCCCGAACGAAGTCATCACAGACGCCCTGCGCGCCTATGATCTGCCCGGTCCGCTCGAAGTGCAATTCCTGAGGCGCGGCTTCAACGATCACTACGAGGTGACCCGCGCGCCGGACGGTCAGGACACGCGAAATCGGCAGTACATCATGCGGATCTACCTCGTGGACAAGCCTTACATTCGCGGCATTCCCGACATCGAAGACGAACTGAAGGCCCTGGTCGTCCTCGCGAAGCAGGGCGTGCCCGTCAGCGCTCCGATCGCCCGCCGCGACGGCGACTTCATGCAGACGCTCGACTCCGACGGTCACTCGCGCCCGATGGCGCTGTTTTCGTACGCGCTCGGAGAGGAACTCAAGGGCGAAGCCATCGGGGAGGAGGTCGCCCGGAATTTGGGACAGGCGATTGCGCGCATGCATGCCGTGGCGGACGCGCATGGCTTGGGCTCGCGTCGATACACGCTCGACGAGACGTTTCTCGTGGACCGACCCGTGGCGACCTTGCGCGACTTGCTGAACGAGGACGCGGTCGGCCTCGAAGCATACGGCGAGCAACTCAAAGCAGCGCTGCGAGCACTTCCCCGAACGCCCGGCCTCTTCGGCTTCATTCACGCTGACCTGCACTCCGGAAACTTTCGCGTGCTGAAGGGCCGATGCACGCTGTTCGATTTCGATCACGGCGCTCAAGGCTGGCGCGCTTACGACCTCTGCGTGCTCCGCATGAGCTTGCCCGACGACTCTTGGACGGCGCTCCTCGACGGGTACCGATCGGTGCGACCGTTCACAGCCGCTGAAGAAGCGGCGCTGCCCTTGCTGACACGCGTTCGACAACTTTGGGACGTGGGAGATTTTCTGGCCATGCGAGCTTCCGGAGCTTGGGGCGACGCTTCGCTGAGCGAGCAGGGCCGCGCGCAAGTGCTCGAACAGGTGCTCGCCATGCAACAACCACCCCTTCCTTGAGCGCCACGTCACAAGCAATGTCACGACCCGCGAAGCGAAGGCGACACCTGCCGAGCGACAACGCTTCGAACGACGTCGCGGCGTGGAGCCGTGAAGCAGATTCTTACGGGAAGTGACGCTCCAAAAGCCTTGGTCTGCAAACACGACTTCCCCACTGTGACGCCGTCGTGCTTCCCTGAGCGATTCGCCGAACACTTGTTTTTCGCTGAACCCATGCCAAACGAAGTAACTTTCCCAGACAACTCCCTTGGATGCTAGAAGGCTGCGAAACGAGCTCTTGATGGGCCGTCGACTGCGGTCTGTCACTTGCTCCTAACCCATTTTTTTTCATCGTCCGAGCAGCAGTCGAACAGTATGGTTGACGATGAGGTTCACCCCGGCTTCGTTCTTGATGCCCAGATGGGCGCGCGAACGAACGAGAGGGTGTACCTGAAGCGGCCGCAAACGCTGACGGAAAGCCAAAGGGGCGCGTGCGAAGCACGATGAAGCCTCAACCCTGAACTGCCTCGGGAGTTATCGCAGGAGCACGTGACCGTGGCGAACCCCGAGTGCGCGAGCGGCACGCACCTTCACGCGCGTTTCCAAGCGAAAGCCGAACCCCGTCCACTTCCACACGCTCACCGCCGCTCCCGTCCCGGTGCGTCCCGCTCGATACGAACCTTCCAGCACCGCCAACCTTTCAGCTCCGAAAACCACCGCCGCGAGCGCGGGCTGCGCCATCGCCGATCCCACCCAGCGCTCCACGTACCGACCGTGCGCGAGCGGAGTGAGCACCGCCACGTGCGCACTGTCACCGCGAGCATCCCGATATGCGCCGATGGGAGACGGGCGGGTCGTCCAACGGCTCGTGCGCCAATCACGCCACGGACGCCACACGATGAGCACGCACTCTGCGCGCCCGTCTCCTGTGACGTCCGCGTACGCGCGCGAACGTACATCCCACGACGACGGAACTCGCAACGCGTCGCACACGCTGACTTGAGCGAGCGGCGGCTTCGTCCATCGACCGTCGAGGGTACGCCATGGAAGCGTCGTCAACGCGATCAACAAGAAGCTCAGCATGCTTTCAACGCGAGTCGCGCCAGGATGCCCGGCGCGGCGGACGGCGCGGACTTCACGGGCAAGGCTTGCTTTAACTGGAGTGGCACTGCGCATGCCACCCAACCGCTCGATGTGAGCGTGAACCGCACGAGGGCGCTCAGCCGCGCGCTCGGCGGGTCTTGATCGAAGGCCAAGTTCCCGAGGCTGAACGCGACGATCGCCTGGCCGACGCGCTCCACGGGTTGCAGCACGTGAGGACCGTGCCCGAGCACCAACGTCGCGCCCGCCGCCACGAGATCGGCGGCCAATCGCCGCTGACGGGCCGTCACGTCTCGGAATTCCGCGCCCCAATGAACGCTGACGACGACCGCATCGGCGGTTCGCGCAGCGGCTCGGACCGACCGAAGCGGCCACGGGCGTCCGTCGTCTTGCAGCGCGAGAAACGCGAAGCGCCGACCGCGCACGGCTCGCCACGCGACGTTCGCCGTGAGGGGCATGACGCCCGCCGTTCGCAACGCCCGCCTGGACTCGGTGAGGCCCGCCGCGCCGCCGTCGAGGGCGTGGTTGTTCACCGTCGACGCCACGGTGACGCCCGCGCTCGACAATGCCCGCACCGCCTTCGGCGTTCCGCGAAGGTCGATGCCGACCGTGACCTTCGGCCTTGTCGTGAGCGGCGACTCGAGGTTCACGAACGTCACGTCACTGCCGCGCAAGGCGTCGCGCAGCCCGCCGAGCACCACGCGCCAATCACCGCGCGCGCTCGCGGCGACACCGCGCGTGAGAATGACGTCACCGCCCGCCGTGAGCACCACCGCGTCGTCACGTCCGCCGGCCGTCACGCTCGAAGCGAGAATCAAGGCGAGCAACGGCCAGGGCTTCACTTCACCACGACGCCCTGCAGCCACGCGGGCTGGGGCGGCAACCGCCCGGCTTTCACGCGCGCCCGCCACGCTTCGTCGGTGAGGCGATCGCTGATCGGCCCGGTGAACTCGAAGTACGAGTACACGCCGCCCCGCGCGAGTTGCAGCCCGCCTCGACCGTTCGGCACGATCGCGTACACCTCGTACACGGGTCCCGTCGCTTCTTGCAGCACCTCGCCGTTCGGGCTCGACGCGATGTCGGTCACGAGCGCCGCTTGTTCGCTCTCGTCAAACGCTGGGCCGCCATTTTCCGGTCCGCCAGCCGGGTCGGTGGCGTTCAGAGTCATTTCTTCGAGCCACCCACCAAAGTAGAACAAGCGGTCGTACTCGTCGGCGGTGAGCTTTCCGCCGCTCAGTTGCCGCTCGCTGACGCTTTGCAAGAAGGCCAGCATGGACCCGAGGCTTTCGAGGTTTTCTTTGGTCCTGGCGCTCAGCAAGCCGCGCCCGGAAAGTCCGTCGCGCGTCTGCTTCGTCAACGCGCGAAGTTTCGAGTACACGTCGACGTTCGGCTCCACGTACGACCGCGGGTGCTCGGGCTCCAAGCCTCCGCCCATCTCGGCGAGCACCTGCTTGGCGTACAACACCGTGTCGTGCTTGAGCTCCGTGTAACTGCCGAGCGCCGTCTGCAACTCCTTCTTCGACCACGCGGGCGTGCGCATGAACGCCGGGTAGCGTGCGTCGCGCGCGTCTGGCACGGCGGCGGACCGCAGCACGTCCAGCCACGACCAGTACACGTTTTGCGTCCACGTCGCGCGGTCGAACGCGCCGATCTTCGCCTTCAACGCCGTGAGTTGCGACTCGTAGTTGCGGAACTTCGTGTCACCGCTCGCCTTCAAGGCGTTGAAGGCCGCGCTGCTACCGAACGCGGCGAACACGTCGAGCGCCTTTGGCAGCCAGCGTTCTTGCTTGAGCACGCCCACGTTGCGCCACGTGAGTTGATCGAGGACGTACGCGTCGAGCGTGAAACGCTGCCCCATGAGGCGCCACCCGACGGTGTCCGCGCCGCGTTGTTGACGAAGCGTGAGCCAAAGCGAGTTGATTTGCGGCGGGAGCAATTTGGCCGCTTGCGCTTTGAAGGCCGCGAGCTTGCCCGCATCGGCGAACGCGAGCAAGTTCGTACCGAACGTTTGCCGTGCGAGCGGCGCGTATTGCGCGAAGGTGAGGTCGTCGGACTTGCCGACGAGGAAGCTCGTCGGTTCGTACACGCTCGCCCACAAAGCACGCACGTCGGCGTTCTGGTCTATCAAGCGCGTGAGAATCAACGCCACGCGCGTTTCGCTGTCGCTACGCACGCGCAAGTTCATTCGCCCGAGGTACATCATCGCTCGGAAGTAGCGTTGCAGCGCGGCCGTCTTGGTGTAGTGTCCGCGCGGCTTGTACTGCGTGTAGTCCTCTCGCATCGCTTCTCGTGCGGGCACGCCCTGCGAGAAGATCACCGAGGGTTGCGTGCCCTTGGCGTTCATGATTTGGCGAAGTTCGCCTTGCACGAGGTTGGCGACCTCGGCGGGCACGGCTGCCTGCGGCTTGATGAGTTGCCGCGCGACCGCGAGGTACGCGAGGGCTTTGCGGGCATCTCCCTCGAGGGTCGTGTCTTTGGCGCGCGCGACGTACGCTTGCGCATCGGCGACAAGGGCGTCGAGCATGCGCGTGAGGTTCGGCGCGAGTCGTTCACGCTCCAAGTCACGCAGCAACTTGTCGAACGTCAGGTGGTACACGTGCAACACCGAATCCGTCGTCACGAACACCGGTTGGTACATGTACCGGGTGTCTTCGTACACGTGATGAAACTGCCGCCATTTCGCGGGGGCGATCACGAATCCTTGCTGTGCGAGGACTTGACGTTGCGTGGCCGTCAACGGGAAGTCAGCTCGACCTTCCGTCGTCGCTTTCAGGGCCGCGGCGTTGCTGAGGCGGTCCAAGGCCACCGGAAGCGACGTGCCACTCGACTGAGCGACGGCGGGGCCGAGGAGCAGACTGGCCAGCACGAGCGAGCGGCGCAGACGTGGAAGTCGAAGCATACGTATCCTTTCGAAGACCATCCGGAGCTTCACGGGTCACGGGGCGTACATGACGTGTCGGCCGAGCCTCCGTTCGGCCACGTGCCACCTCAAGGTAAAGCTTCCGAGCGGAAAGTGGCACGCACGCGACCGCCTGCATTCTCGGAGGCGAAGTGGGTTACTTCAAACGCTGGCTTTCCACGCCCATCCACAAGATCAACGCGGCGTCCGGCGCGACTTCGCTGTACATGGTGTTCGTCACTGCGAAGTACCCGGCCACGCGCGGATCGCCGCTCGTCGTCACGAGGTACCACGCTCCGCCGCTCTTCGTCCAGCCTTTCGACCTGTACCCGCGGGCGTTGAGTTCACGCGCCCACTGCGTCCTCAACTGCGAGTGATCCCGAAACAGCACCGCGCCGCAACGCGCGACGAACGTCACGTCCGTGCGCACCGCTCGCACTTCCGGTGACGCGATTTGCTTCAGCAGCGGCGCAGCCAGCGATTGCGCGCGCGACTCGCAGTCGGCGCGACGCTCGGCGTTCAACTTGTCGAACATCGACACGGACGCCGCGCTGATTGAGGAAGCGGGCGCCGCCGCGGAGAACGTGGAGAGCAATGCGGCACAGACGAGCGAGGCAGCAATTCGAGGCATGGACATCCTTTCAAATGCGATGAGCGCGTATTTTCTTGAGGGTGCGGCTCGGACCGAAGAAGTCACCTTGCCCGGCGGAAACGAACGAGAGGAGCGCGTGCACCGCAGGGAATTGATGGCGACGACGATGCCTTCAACGTCGAGGAAGCAGTCCCGCAGTGACGGCATCCCGTCGCAGGCCGTGTCGCGTTCGTTGAGGATTGTTCCATTCATGAGGCTGAGGAACGCATTCATGACAACGTCGCTGCCTTCAGTGGGCTCGACGGGGTCTGCGACGGTTGTCGGGGTGAAGATGATTGAGTGGTGCGCGTCGGCGATCGGCTTGATGGCCGTGTCCGTGCGTACAAGCTTCCCCGACTTGTTGCAACCAGCTTCCTACCGATCGCTGGCGCGATGGTGTGGTCGATCATGCTGTTCACGGTCGCGTCCGGAACATCACGCTTGTCCTCCTGGCGGCTCGTTTTCGTGCTTCATCTCTCAGGGTACGCCGCCTGGTACCAGCGGGTCGGCGCATTTGCCACGCTCAACGCTTCGCTTGCTTCAGGTGGTGCAGGAAGCGGTGGAAGCGACGCTCGGCCCGCAAGCATCCGTAACGAACGAGGCGCGCTACGTTCGCTGGGCGTTCGCGGTACGCACGCACGAGCTCGTCGACGTGCACCGTGGCATTGTTGGCGGAGAAGCCGTGCTGAAGGGGATAGCCGGGTTGGCGACGTTTCACGCCCCTGCGTTGGTCGTGCGTGACCCACAAGAGGCGGGACACGCCGACCAAACGATAGAGCGCCTAGGAGAAGCTGCCAGCGCAGACTCCCGGGCTCTTAGCACTCCCGGGCTCGGAGCCTATTGATAACCGCAAAAGTTACGCGGGCGGCAGGAGGCTGAGGCTGCTGTTGTTGCGGAGCAAGTACGCACGCTGCTCCCTCTCTACTTCAACCGATGGCAATATTGATAACCGCAGAAGCAACGCGGGCCGCAGGAGACTGAGGCTGCTGTTATCGCAGAGCAAATACGCGGTCTGCTCCCGCTCCACTTCAACCGATATCAATAGTTGAAAGCGCGACTGAAGCTGACGGGGTCGTAAGACCGTTGTCAGCCAGTCGTGCTAAGAATGCCGGATGCTGAGCGCCGTTGAGTTGAAACACGAAGTTGGTGCGGAGATCGACATCGTCGCACAGAGTCTGTCGGCACGCCCCCCCATCGAATCCGAAGTTCGAGATGAGGTGCTGCGCATCCTCGAGATTGTCCGCACCGAGGTCGAAGGCACGACGAGCGCCTCGTACCTACGCGCACTTGGCAGTGTCGTTCGGTTCGTGGTCGACGAAACCGCCGGAGGACGGTACGACGCGTGAAGCCGACGGGCCGGGTTCATCCTCGGGTCGCAGGACGGTACATGTCGTGAGGTTCACCCCGTCGTCGGTCCACCTCGAATGCGTCACAGTACCTCAGCCCGCCAACCGGCGGGCGAACTCATGAGGTGCCAGGTTGCCCAACGAGCTGTGCGGCCGTACGTCGTTGTAGTCCCGCCGCCACACAGACAGGCTCAGCCGCGCTTGCGGCAAGCTCAAAAACCAGTGCGTATTCAAAAACTCATCTCGCATCCGCCCATTGAAACTCTTAATGTAGGCGTTCTGCATCGGCTTTCCCGGCTCGATGAATTCCTGTTTGATGCCGTGCTCGAAGGCCCAAGAGTCGAGCGCCTTACCCGTGAACTCCGGACCGTTGTCGCTCAACAGCACCTTCGGCTTGCCCCGCTCCTTCACGGCCTCGCTCAGCAGGCGTGCGACCACCGCACCGGGAATCGAGGTCGCCGCGTAGCTCAAGATGCACTCCCGCGTGCAGTCGTCCACGACGTTCAGCACACGAAAGCGCTGCCCGCTAGCCAACTGATCGGACACGAAATCCATGCTCCAACGCTCGTTTCTGCTTCCAGGCGGCGGGGTCGGCACACGCCCCTGGGCCGCTCCCTTTCTCCGGGTCTTTTTCCGTACAGCCAGACCGAGCGAGCGGTAGACCCGGTACACCCGCTTGTGGTTGACGACCTCGCCGTCGCGGCGCAGCAGGACGTGCAGGCAACGGTAGCCGAACCGAGGCCGGTCAGCAGCAAGTCGCCGCAATTTGCCCGTCAGGTCGGCGTCGTCCTTGCGCGTTTCGTACCGCTGGGTCGAACGATGGAAGCCGAGCGTCTTGCACGCGCGGCGTAAGCTCACCCCGAAGGCGTCGCGCACGAACTTCACCACCCGCTTTTTGACGGGCGTCTGGGCGTGCGGGGTGACGCCGGGGTCTACCACTTTTTTCCGACGACCTCCTTGAGGATGCTGTTGTCGAGCGCTAGGTCCGCCACGAGCTTTTTCAACCGTCGGTTTTCTTCTTCGAGAGCTTTGAGCCGCTTGACGTCATCGTGGTTCATGCCGCCGTACTTGGCTTGCCAGCGGTGGATGCTCGTTCGGGCGACTCCAGCTTCACGTGCGACCTGCTCGATCGTCTGCCCGGCCTCGACCTTGGCGAGGATGTCGAGAATCTCCTTTTCGGTGTACTGCTTGCGTTTCATGCCGACTCCTTTTGGACCATCGTGTCCTATTCGGAGTGGGTCGACAAACCGGGGTCATGTCAGCGCGAACACGACAGCGTTCTCGTCGAGTCCCTTCGATCATCGCCATGGTTGTCAAGTCCGAACGATCGAGAAGCCGACGGACGTCGCTCTTCAACGCCTTGGTCCTCGTTTCGACCAACCATGTCGCAATCACGGCGCTGAATGTACCTTGCGCTCAGTCAGCTCAGCTGCCTCCACAGGACGAACGAGTCCCCGACCATCCGCACACCGCCACACTTCTTCTCTGAAAGGAACTCGAACGATGAACCGACGCTTCCCTGCCCTGCTTTCCCTCTTGGCTCTCACGGCCGGTCTGGCCGCTCCCACGCTCAAAGCCGAACCGATGACGGTGAAGGGCACGGTCGTGGACGCCTCGGGCAACCCGATCAAAGGAGCCATCGTTCGCATCGAGCCGGGAGTCACCGGCGGCATGGTCACCGTCAAGACCGACGCACAAGGGCAATACACGACGCCAGCGCTCATCGACATGCCGTACTACGCGTCCGCCTGGGTGGTCATGCCGTTCCAAGGGCAGAAGTTCTGCATGCGTGTCGATTCCGTCAATCAGGAAGGCTACGAGCCCTTCTCGCCTCGCGCTGGCGTCATTCGCAACTTCAAGTTCAAACTCAGCGGCCCGATTCCCGACGGGGGAGAGTACAAGTACTTCGGTGGAGAAGCACGGTTGATGCGTCCTGGCTGGGACGAAAGCGACGTGATCAAGTGGACCGAGTCGCGCGTGCAGTTGACGCTCGTCCCGAACGGACCCCTGGCGGACGGCTCGAAAGGCAAGACGCTGGTGAAAACGACGGAGCTCGGCGACTCCTTCCTGTATGACATCCCGCTGGGCTCCTACACGGCGACAGCGGTGGAGATTCGCAAGGACGGCACACGCTTCCCGCTCCTGATGGGCAAGGACAAGGCCGCACCTCAAATGAACCTGAAATTCGAGTCGAATTCGCCGTACTGCGGCGCCGGGTACTCTCGAGTGAGCAGCATCGGTCGCGCGTTCCTCTACGTCGCTCGCTTTCCGAAGTAACAACGGGCGGCGAACGCTTCGTGCGTTCGCCGCCAAAAAGAACACCTCGAACTCCCAGGGGCCTCGTACACCTCAATCGGCCTGACCTAGCGGGGCCCCCGCTGGTTTTGCTCGAGGTGCCGCCAAGAATGATTCGACGAGTCACTTCGGCTGGGCCGCACGAGGAGCGGCGGACTCGGCGGATCGGTGAAATGACAAGTGATCCGTAGGACGATCGACCGCGGTTCCATCACCCTCGCTGACATGCTCGTCTCCGGCAACGAAGAATCCGAGATCTGGCTCGCCGAAAGCATCCTGCTTCGCGAACTTACAAACGCCGTTCGGAAGCGACCGTGTCACATACGCAGAAGCACGGCAACACACCACGGGCGTAATACAACCATAGGGCACGGTCATCGATGTTCCAGGCCTCGCGCTGAGCGCCCTTCTCTAACTTGCCAGGCTTGTACTGAAAACTTACGATGCGGCATCCCGAAGCTGCATCCTACCCTGAAGGCGTCCTCGAAAGGACGGCGCAAAGCGACCGAGCCGACGCCAGCACGGCCACAAGTCTCGCGGGAGCGGGGTGAGCCATGAACGGCAGTTACAGCAGGCGTTCGCACGCTTCCCCTTTCAGGAGGTTCACTATGCCAGGACCAGCCGGGCAGCCGCCATGCACGACCGCGCGAATCTCTATCACGCGTTACCTCCGGTCCTCGCCAGAACCGAAGACGCCCGAGCACCTGCGAACCCTGATCCTCGACGAGGCGCTCCTCATGCACCTCACGCAAGTCGAGGCGGTCTTTCCCGGGTCCGTCGTCAGCATCG
Source organism: Deinococcus yavapaiensis KR-236 (assembly GCF_003217515.1). NCBI lineage: Bacteria > Thermotogati > Deinococcota > Deinococci > Deinococcales > Deinococcaceae > Deinococcus > Deinococcus yavapaiensis. The sequence continues at coordinate 52,712 of NZ_QJSX01000018.1, forward strand.
AGGACCTTGTCGTCGAGAACACCAAGGCTGTTCTGCGTGGCCGCCTTCGAGACGTACGGCACGACAACACCCATGGCGTTCCGGCATTTGAGCGAGGAGTGGACGTGGCGATCTTCGTGATCTACGAAGTGAATCATGACCGTGCTCCGGGTCACTCGACGGCGCTCGATACCTTCAAGTAGGCGGGATGTTCCCGAATCTCAAGACGCACGCTTGGGACAGTCGTCCATCATGTAAACGCTGCCCGCTCGCGAGCGGTCGGTCACGAAGGCCATGCTCCACCGCTCGTTTCTGCTTTCAGGAGGTGGGGTGAGCACACGCCCTTGAGCGGCTCCTATTCTTCGGGTCGTTCTCCTGACGGCCAGACCGAGCGAGCGGTCGGCGCGGTAATCCCGCTTGTGGTTAACGAACTCGCCTGCTTGGCGTAGCAGGACGTGAAGCCGACAACAGCCAAAGCGGGGCCGGGCACTGACAAGCTGTTTGAACTTGTCATCCAAGGACGCGGCGTCTTTTCGGCGTTCGTACCGCTAAGTCGAGCGGTGAAAGCCCAACGCCTCGCACGCGCCAAGGGAGAAGCCTCTGAAAGCACCTCGGGGCTGAACTTGATCGCTTCGCTCGTCGCGGCGTGACCTCACCCCAAAGGCGTCGCGAACGAACCGCACCACGGGCTTCTTGTTTGTGATTGGGCGCGCGGTGTCGCTACGGGGTCTATCACTCATTGTCGTGGCAGGTGGTGGGCTCCACGAGCATTCGAAGGCCCGTACCCACCGCGCTCCTTCGGACTCGGAGCGTGGGGGATGCCGGGCAGGCTACATGAGCTCGCGCAGTTGCGCCGGCTTCAACCCCAATTCGAGCAACGCCGAGCGACGCGCCTCGAGATCGGCCAGGAGATCGCCTATCTCAGCGCTCACCGGTCGTACGTCGCGCCTCGCCTCGTTGCCGTCCTGGGCGTGGGCGTCGAAAACGCGCACGCCGATCACTTCGCGAAGTGGCTTCATGTCGGCATGGTGCACCGAGCAGCTGACGCGAGCTTGACGAGCGATGTACGGAGCGCAGGGCAAATTCGAAAAGAGCCGCGACCGAAAGGTGGAAAATCGAACCTCGGCACTTCAAATGAGGAGGCTCGTGGCAACACGTCCTGGCAGTTCGCCGGCCATGAAGCACGGGACCTTGCCGGAGGGCCGCCGACGATCGGCTCCGCGACACTGCCCCTCATCGGTCCAGCATCCTATGCTTCCGCGGTCTTTCCGTGTTCCCTGACCCAGCAGTAGGAACGCAGGAACGCGCGACCGCTTCGTCCGGGGAGCGGCGATCTTGCCGATCCCTCGGCGCACTATTACGTATGTCGACGAAACGCTCGGTAGGCGACCGTCCCGCGTCGAGTGTCGCCCTTCACGCAGCAAGATGAACTGATACCATCTCGTCAATGCCAAAGGACGCATGACGAATCCAACTCCATCGAAGACCGGTCCTGCCGGTACATCCGTCGCCAGCGACGCTGAGCACGGACGCGCCATTCAGTACGGGCAATTGTTGCCGCTTTATGCCGCTCAAGCGTTGGCGACCGGAGCAACGACCGTCAGCACCGTGCTGGCCTCGCTGATCATGAGCAGCCTCGGCAGCGAGGGCCTGTCCGGTCTTCCCAGCACCCTCATTCAGGCCGCCGCCGCCTTCTCGGCGAGCGCCTTCGGCTCCCTGATGTTGCGTGCCGGGCGGCGAACCGGTCTCGTCCGGGCGTTCGCCCTCGGCGCGGTCGGCGCGCTCGTCGGCTTCCTGGGTTCGAGACTCCAAGTCATCCCCCTGTTCCTCTTGGGCGCCTCGATGATGGGAGCGGCTCAGGGCGGCTATCAGCAAGCACGGTATGCGGTCGCGGAAGGCGTCCCGGAAAGTCGGCGGGGCACCGCGCTCGGGATCCTGATGCTGATGAGCGTCGCCGGGTCATTTCTGATTACCGGAGCGTCCCATCTCATCGAGGAGCTGGGTCGGATTTTGAATGCCACGGCGGAAACGGCCGGCTGGCTGGTCGGTGGTGGTTTGCTGGGCGTGGCGGCGCTGCTGATGCTGACGTGGCGGTCTCCACGATCGACGTCGCCATCGGCGACACGGTCGGCGCCTCAACTCTCGGTCGTCGCGGCGTTCAAGCTCCCCGGCGTTCGCAGTACCGCGCTTGCCTTGGCCACCGCGCAGGGCTTGATGGTGACGCTGATGAGCTTGACGCCCTTGAGAGCACATCACATGGGCATGGATCACGCGGGGATCGCCGCCCTGATCAGCGGGCACATTCTGGGAATGTTCGGCTTCGGGTGGCTGACCGGGCCGCTCGTGGACCGCTTCGGCCTCAAACTCGGGTACGTGGGAGGCGCCCTCTTGCTCACGGCTGCGGCCCTCACCGCGCCTTTGATGGGGGCAACGTGGCTGGCAGTCAGCATGTTCTTGTTGGGTTTCGGGTGGAATCTGACGTACGTCAGCGCGACGAAGGCCCTCGCCCGAACGCCGGTGGCTCAAGGCGCGACCGATAGTCTTGGCTTCATAACCGCGGGCCTGGGCACCTTGCTGGGAGGCTTGCTCATCAGCAGGACGGATTTCTCCGTTCTGGCCTACCTGTGCGCGGCCCTGGCGCTTCTCCCCCTGGTCAGCGCTTGGCGCGTCGGGAGGAACTGGGCGGGACAGCAGCGATGAGATGAAACCGTCGGTGCTCGTAGTCGAGTCGAAGGCGGAAAGCTCGAGCGTGACGTCCTCGACCGGCATGATCGCCCTGACGTTCACGTCTGGCATGAACGCGTCGCTCGACGTGACAAGCGTTCTTACGCGCGTCGTGAAGGCACTGAGTTTCTGGAAGAACGTGAAACTGGAGCGGCTCAACGTGTGCATGCTGATTGGCGATGGTGGTCCTGCCGTTCCTGTCGTCGTCCATGGCGTTCGCGCGTCCGCGCTGATGGTATAACCGCCGGATGAACTTCACGGACGGCGAATACACGCTCACGCTCGGCGGTGTCAGGCAGTGGGTGCGAGTGGACGGGGCGCGTCACGACACCGTCCCGCTCGTGCTCGTCCACGGCGGTCCCGGCGGCAACCATTACGTCTTCGAGCGCACCGCCGGGCCGCTTCTCGCGCGTGAGCGAACGGTGGTATACCACGAGCAGCGCGGCTGCGGCCGCTCGGACGCGCCCGCCGACGTGCGCGCGTACGACGTGGACACCCTCGTGCGCGACCTCGACGCGTTGCGGTCCGCGCTGGGCGTGCCCGCGCTCGACTTGCTGGGCTACAGTTTCGGCGGCGGGCTCGCCCTCGCGTACGCTCACGCCTACCCTTGGCATGTCCGCCGGGTGGTCGCGCAGGCGCCTGCGCTGGACTTGACGGATCCGCGCCTCGTGGAGTGCCAAATCGCGGGCTTCCTCGAAGTCGCGTTCGGAGAGGTGCGCGCGCTTATCGAAGCGATCCTTGCGTCTCACGACCCGCCCGAGGTTCGCTTGGAGCGGACGTGGCAAGCGGCGGATCTGCAGACGGTGGATCACTTCCTCTTTCACGATCCTGCGCACGCGAGGCGCAACCGAGCGTGGTGGCGGGAGAGCGGCCTCGTCAACAGCGGCTTGATGCACCGGGTGGTGAAGGCGCGGCCGGTGCTGCCGTGGCAAGCCCTGGCGGCGGTGAACGTGCCGACGCTCGTCGTCGTAGGACGGCACGACCGCAACGTGGGCGTCGCGTACGCGCGCGCCGTCAGCGACGCGCTTCCCCGAGGACAGTTCGAGTCCCTGGAGGACGCCGCGCACTTCCCGGATGTAGAAACGCCTGAGACGTACGTTGAAGTGATTTCGCGGTTCCTCGCCGACGAACGCTGAACCCCGCCCTCGGGCACCGCCGTCGAGGGTCGAGGTCACGTGGCACGCCGCTTCTCGGCACGTTCTCGGTCCTCGAACTCGGCCGATCCGAGGTGGCCGAGGGTCGTTCGCGGTTGTAGAACGCTTCGATGGGAATTTCACGCGCGGGCGCACGACTTCGTTTCCCCGGATTCGTGGCGTCGAGCGCTTCATGCCGAGGTGTCGGGCGAGGGTCGCCGTCTTGCCGAGCAAACTCGACCGCTTTCACTCGAATGTCCGCGTCGTACGTTTTCCATGGTTCCATGCCCCTCGCGGTTCTGCTCGGCAACGTCGCACGAAGGGGCAACTTCAGGGCAAGCCATCCTGCGCGAGGGGCGACGGGACCGACGTCAGTCGGGACGCATCCGAATGACCTCTTTGCCGTTCGCTTTGTCTTCCTCGGCGTACGCGATGGCCTGTGGCGTCTGTTCGAACGGAAAGCCGCGGTCAACGTGCGGGCGAATCGTTCCGTCATCCAGAAGTGGATTCAGGCGTTCGAGTTGCAGGCCGTTTGCCCGCATCAACCAGTACCGATACCGCGCCCGTTCGTCTGGCCGCCGTGGGCGGTTTCGCTCCCATCGCCGCCAAGACGGGCAGCAGCGGGAAATCGACTCGCCGGTGTCGAGCCGGTGCCACGTCCGGCCCGTCCGCGATGGACACCACCGTGCCGCCGCGCTTCATAGTCTGGAAGCTGCGGGGCAGATTCTCCATGCCCAAGGAATCCAGCACGGCGTCGATGTCGTGCGCTTCGCCCTCGAAGCGCCGCGTTTTACGGTCGATCACCGTGCTCGCGCTCAGCTTCCGGACGAACTCGATGTTTCCCGTGCTGACCGTGGTGGTCACTTGCAAGCCCAGGTGTATTGCCAACTCGATGGCCGCGCTGCCACCGCGCCGGCTCCGCCGTGAATCAGCACCGACTGTCCACGTTTCAGCTTTCCCGCCTCGGTCAGCAGTGCCAGGGGCAGGGAGGCCCCTCGACATGCGTGAGCGAGGCGGGCTTGTGCGCGACCGCCTATTCGTGGGTGACGGTCTCCAGCGCGAACGTTCCGAGGCGATGATCTCGAACGCGCGTGTACACCGCGTCGCGCGGCTTGAATCGCCGAACTGCTGGGCTTACCTCCATCACCACGCCCACTACGCCCAAGGCGTCATTGCCCAGCACCCGGGCGAAGCGGTAGGGCAGCAGCACCTTGAGGGCGCCGTCACGGCTACGCCAGTCGACGCTGGCCGCGTGAACCTGGAGGTGGACGTCGTGCGGGCCGAGATCGTGAGCGGAGACCCGACCGCGCTTCAGAACGTTCGGGCCGCCGTACTTGCGGATGAAGAACGCATCGATCATGAAGGACGCCCCCGGTGGATTGGAAAGAAGTGGAAGTCATCGCCGGGCATCTGGCCACACCTCGCAGTCAAGCGTCTGCTTTGAGTCGCTGGGGTCGCGTATCCACGGACAGGCACAGCGCGGCTGTGACCACGCACAGCGCGACTTCCCAGCCGAAGACCGTCCTGAAATCGGCGAGTTGCGCCGCCGCGCCGCCGAGCAGGGCCACCGTTACCGCGACGCCCAGCACGGTGCCGATTTGGCGCACGGCCTGGTTGACGGCGCTGCCGACTCCGAACCGAGCTGGATTCAAGCGGGAGACGGCGGCCGCGGAAAGAGATGGCAAGACCATGCCGGTGCCAAGTCCGGTCAGCAGCAGCGCGGGCAGCCAGTGCGTCAGGTAAGACGGCGTGAGGCCGGGCACCAGCAAGGTCCACAGGGCGCCCGCGGCGAAGACGAGACTTCCCGTCACCAGCAGCGGCCGGTGGCCCAACCGCGAAGCCAGCCGCCCCGACACCACCGAGGTGGGAATCACCAGCAAGGGGCCAGGCAGGATGGCGACGCCCGCCACGTCCAGCGGGAGGTGCCAGATGGCCGACATGAACAGGAAGTACGAGAAGAACATCATGGAAAAGGCCATGCCGAACGTCAGTGTCGCCAAATTGACGAAGCGGTACGTCATGTTGTCGAAGAGCGTGAGGTCGATCGCCGGGGCGGTAATCCGCCGCGCCCACCACACGAAGACGAGCAGGAGCAACAAACCCGCGATCAGGGAGCCCGACACGGCCGCCGAGGTCCAGCCCAGCGCTTCGGACCGCACCAATCCCAGCGCGATCGCCCCCACGCCCACCATCAGCAGGAGCAAGCCGACCGCGTCCAGGCGGGCCGGAATTCCTTCTGGCGCACTTGATTTCAGCAGGCGGCTGGCGCCCCAGACCGAGAGGACACCCAGCGGGAGGTTGAGATAGAAGGCCCAGGGCCAACCGCCCAGATCGATCAGCCACGATCCGAGACTGGGTCCTACCGCCGCACCGAGCGCGCTGACGGCTCCCCAGAGGCTCACGGCGACGGCGCGGCGCTCCGTGGGAAAGGCTCCCAGCACCACGGCGAGCGAGGCTGGCAGCAGTGCCGCCGCTCCAACCGCTTGGAGAGCGCGGAAGACGATCAGCATCCAGACCTGGCCGGAGAGTCCGCAGCCCAGCGACGCCACCAAAAAGATCAGCAGGCCGATCAGGAACATCCGTTTTCGTCCGTAGAGGTCGGCGAAGCGGCCGGCGGGGACGAGCAACACGGCGTAGACGACGGTGTAGGCGTTGAGAACCCAGGAGAGGTCACTGGCTTGCGCACCTGAAAAAGCGAGCGAGAGGGCGGGGAAGGCAGCGTACAGGACGGTGGCGTCGATGGAGATCAGCAGGACGGCGATGCTGGCCGTCAGGAAGACGGGCCATGGAGACGAACCGGTTTGAGGCGTAACTTGGCTAGCGTGTCGAGTCATTGAAGAACCTCCGGACCATGGCTCGACCTCCGGCGCACGTGACGAGCCGGGCCGGACAACGGGCTGGTTATGAAAAACTTCTTGGAAGCGGCGCGGGAGGGATCAGCCGGGTCTCGCCGCTCGAACAGGTCGGGCGGCGGGGAGGACGCGTAGAAATTGGGGAGGCCCGACTTCATAAGGTTCACAGGTAGGCGGCAGGCGTGGCGGACAGGTTCGCGCGCACCTGGTGAGAAATCGTGTCGACCAGGATTCCGGGGTGTCCCGCCTCCAGGCCCCGCAGCGCCAAGCGCACCACTTCCTGCGGCGCGGTTTTGTCTCCGGTCACGCCGCTTGACATGTCGGTGTCGATGAAGCCGACGTGCCGGCCGCTGACTTGGGTTCCTTGTGGGCGCAGCTCGTGGCGCAGGCCGTTGGTGAGCGACCAAGCGGCGGCCTTGGAAACGCTGTAGGTGGCCGCGCCGGGAACGCTGATCCAGCTCAGCACGGACAGCACGTTCAGGATCGCGCCGCCTCCGTTGCGGGCCAGCTCGGGCGCGAAGGCTTGACTGAGGTGTAGCGGTCCCAACACGTTCGTCTCGAACTCGCGTTGCGCGGCTTGGACGCTGCCGGGTTGCAGCAGCAGTCGGCCCTGATCGTCCAAGATTCCGGCGTTGTTGATCAGCAGGGTGACGTCCGCCGCCGACGTCACGTCCAACGATATGACCTCCACTCCGGGAATGCGGGCACTGGAAGGGTGACGGGCGGCGGCGTAGACCTTTCGGGCACGGCACGCGAGGAGCGCCTGAACGAAGGCATTTCCGAGGCCGCGGCTGGCTCCGGTGACGAGGGCAACAGAATCTTCGATGCGCAAGGGAATCTCCTGGAGGGTGGGGTGGAGTGAACTTGGGAAGTTCGGCGGCTCGAATGAATTAGATGATGTGCCTCATCTAAAAATAGATTATACTGATTATCTAAAAGAGTCAACGAGAGTCCACTCCGTGCCCTTTACACCGCCCCGAGGAGAAACCATGCCAAGAGTGTCCAAAGCCCAGGCTGCCCAAAATCGAGAACTCACCGTTCAGGCCGCTGCCAAACTTTTTCGCGAGCGTGGCGTCGATCACGTCAGCGTGCAAGACATCATGGCGGCCGTCGGCCTCACCCACGGCGGCTTCTACCGACAGTTCGCGTCCAAGGAAGCCTTGCTGCCGGAAGCCGCCCGCTACGCCTACGAGCGCCAAGCCGCCCGCCTCAGCAAACTCGACGCCACGACCGAGAACCACGCCACCGCGCAACGCCAATTCATCCAGAGCTACCTGTCGGCGGCCCACCGCGACCACCCGGGGAAAGGATGCCCCATCGCCGGACTGATTCAGGACATCGCCCGCACGGACAGCACTGACACCAAAAACCTGCTGACCACGGGCGTGGCCAACCTCGGCACCTGGCTGGACCGGCCCGGACGCGACGGCCTGGTCACGGCTTGCACGCTGATCGGTGCGCTCCTGGTCTCCCGCGCCGCCGCGGGGTCACCACTCTCCGACGAGGTGCTCGAACGCGTGGCGGCCGCGCTCGTTGCCCCGGACTAAGGATTCCTATAAGCCTGGCGTGTTCGGCAATCACTCGCTCCTGGTGCCCCGCCACGTCTTCAGCTTTGAAGTGCTCAGCACAACAGCAACGTCGGCAGGTCCGACCACTGGCCGTGACGGCATCATCCGCTCGTCGATGGTGGGCCGTGGCTCAACATGGGGCCGTAATGGACGTCTTCTGGCAGGACCCCCATGGAAGTTGTTGGACAAGGTAGGCAACAATGGGACGCGCTCACCACTTCATTCGACTACGGCACGGGCGGCTGTTGAAGGGCTGCCTGATGTCCAGACGCTATACGACCGCGTTCACGAGCTCAAAGACGCTCTGCTCGCTGCACGCCGAGTCATGCAGGCCGTCGCACTCCGAAACTCATCCGGGCGGCACTTGACAGGAAAAATGCCGAACCAAGCCGCCAACGAGGCGAGCGTCCGACACGACTGGCAACGAGTGTGGACGGAGGGTGACGCCAGTGCCGTCGAGGAATTTTACGCGCCGAACGTCCGCCAAGACGGTCAGCCGAGGACCCGCGCCGACTTCAGCGGAGGCATGCCGAGGTGGCGCTCCCGCTTCCCCGAGACCAAGGTCGAGGTTCACCGCCTCTTCTCCAGCGAGGGCGGCCGCGTCGTCGTCAGCCGAGTCAACTTCAAGGCCGCGCACCTCGGCGACTTTAAGAACCTCCCCCAACGGGCAAGTACGCCGAGGTGACCAGCGTCGACACCTTCGAGTTCGACGAGGACGGCGTGGTCGTGGACCACTAGCACGAGGCCGACAGCTACGGGCTGCTCGGCGCGGAATTCAGGCCCGTCGAGAGCAGGGCTCACGAAGCCTCGTACAGTAGGGCGCACGATAACCTGGCGCTCGCCGCTGCCCTCGCCTGCTGGTACGGCGAGAAGTGGAAACCCTGAGAAGACCGCCGACGCATATGACGATCTTCCGTCTTTAATATCACTCGCGCTAATTTGTCTTACCACGCGTGATAAGTGCGGCCAGTTTCCGTGAAGAAGCCCCAGGCGGGGGCGCCCGAACACCCGCACCGTCGAAACGTTGGGGTGTCAGAACTGCGGCCAGCCGGGCGGAACCTGCTGCCACAGCTCTTGACGTCCGTACGGAAGCAAGTCAGCGTACCCGAAGTAGCTCGACATCGCCTCGACGCCGCGTCCCGTCGTGACGTACGTAAGGTGCGGTTGGCCGTCGAGGAGCAGGTACACGCTCAGGCCCGGCCCTTCGTTCCCGTCGGGATCCGTCCAGCCCCAGTCCTGATTGAAGTTGGTCTCGTACGAGGAGTACCACGGGGTGTTCCAGCCCTTGCGCCGGGCGTAGGCGAGCAGTTTCCCGATGGGCGCGCGTGAAACGCGGACGAAGTTGGCGTCCATGGCCTTGAGGTGCGCGCGGTGCGGAGTGGCGTTCTCCGCGAAGTGCGTGCAGGAGGGGCAGCCCGCGTCCCAGTCGGGGTGGAACATGAAGTGGTGCACGATCAGCTGCGGGCGGCCTTCGAACAGTTCGGCGAGCGTGATCGAGCCGTCCTTGCCGGTGAAGGTGTAGTTCGGGACGGGCGTCATCGGCAGACGGCGGCGTTGCGCGGCGACGCTGTCCGTGAGGCGTGTCGCGACTTTTTCGAGGGTGAGCAGTTCGGTCCGGGCGCGCCGCCAAGTGTCGAGGTCGACGACGGGTGGGCGAGCTTGCGTGGTGTCGATCATGATGCTCCTTTGGCGGGTGGCCTGGACTGAGTGAGAAGGGGCGGTTGGCGTCGGAGACGGGCGAGCGTCGCTCGCGCCGAGGTGCGTGTGACGCGTGGCGCCGGCGTCGTGACTTGTCTTGCCTGCGACGCTCAAGTAGTGTACGCCGCCTAGGTTACTACGCCTCTAACAGAACCGCAATAAGTCGTACGGCTGCGATCGAAAGCGCCTATTCGTGGCCTCGCCAAGTAACCCCCTGATCATATGGACGTGCCCGCGACTGTCGCTGCTTCTACGGCCCTGCTCTATCGCGATTGCGGGTGCCGAGCCGCGCACCACCAGCGCCGCAACGAATCGGTCGCACCGTGGCGGTCCCCCATCCCCCGCCGACCGTGACCACAACCGCGCCCCTCCACCGGTTGACGCGACGTCGTCAACCCATGCCTCGCTGCCCACGGCTGATCATCAACCCCGCTCACCCGCACATCTATTCCCTTCCGCTGCTCACGCGCCGCCTCGTTCAGCACCGCACCGGCCCGCAGCTCCGCCGAACCGTTCCCGGACGGGCGCGACGGTGTAGAACGCGGGCATGTCGCGGTGGTGGCGAAGCTAGGGGTTCGCGATGGAGCGCACGTTGCCCGCGATGTTCGTTCCGTGGTGACAAAAGCTGCGAAATCGAACTGTTGGGCACGGTCCGTACACGCCTCGACTTGCCCTACGCGTCTTGCAGCGTGAAATGGAAGCGACTCCCTTGTCCCAGCTCGCTCTCCACCCACAGACGTCCTCCATGACGCTCCACGATGTGCTTGCAAACCGACAACCCGATCCCCGTTCCCTCGAACTCCCCACGCCCGTGAAGCCGTTGAAACATCCCGAAGATCTTCTCGAAGTACACCGGCTCGATTCCGAGCCCGTTGTCGCTCACCGAAAAGCGCCAGCACGTTTCGTCGCGCTCGGCTTCCACCCGCACCATCGGTGCCACGCCCGCCCGATGGTACTTCAGGGCGTTCGACACCAAGGTTTGGAGGAGCTGATCGAGCTGCTGCGCGTCCGCCAGCACCGTCGGCAACGCTCCACGCACGACCGTCGCGCCGAAGGTGTCGATTTCCGGTTGCAGTCGACGCACCACCGCGTCGAACACCGCGCTCGCGTCCGTCGATAACAGGGGCTGCTGCTCAAGGGACATGCGTGAGTACGTCATCAGGCCGTCGATGAGGCGTTTCATGTGCTCGCCGTTCTCCACGATCTGCCGTAGGTACGTCCGCCCGCGGTCGTCCAGCACCTCCCCGTACCGCCGCGCAACGACCTCCGCGAACGACGTCACCGCGCGGATAGGTGCCTGAAGGTCATGCGACGCGACGCTCGCGGACCGCTCCAACTCCTCGTTGCTGCGCTTCAGCGCCGCCAAGATCCGCCCACGCTCGGTGACGTCCTTGACGAACCCCACCATTCGTGTGACCCGTCCGTCATCGGCCCGCATGAAGTACCCGTCGTCCTCGACCCGCCGGACGCTGCCGTCCTTGCGCACCACCCGGAAGGGCAGGTGGAACTCGTCACTCGACTGGATCACCCGCGCGATCTCCTCACCGAAGGCCGCCCGGTCATCCGGGTGAATGAGTCGCTCGGTTCAGTCCGCGAGCGTGCCTTCAAGCTCGTCGACCGTGTACCTCGTGATCGCTTCGGCGGCGCCACTGTACACGATCTGGTCGGTCGCCGGATTCCAGTCGTACGGCAAGTGGCCGCTGCCGCGCACGGCCACCTCGTACCGCTCGCGCCACGTCTGGACCTCACGCGTGCGTTCCACGAGCTCGGCCGCGCCACTCGCGCCCTCGATGGCGAGGCCGAGGCTGCGCGCGACTCCTTCGAGGACGGCGCGGTCCACCTCGGACCAGGGACGCGTGTCGAACAGGCCAACGACGAACACCCCCACGGGTGCGCCGCTCACGAGGACCGGCAGTCCCGCCGTGATGGTGATGTGCGTCGTGACGTCCTGCAGATTGTCCGTCGTGATGTCGTACCGATCCTGGTAGACCGCCTCGTGCGTCTCCCATGGAGTGACGAGCGTCTTCGCGGACGCGTACGGCAGACCCCGGTCGACGGCGGCCTGCAAGCCCGGGTTGCGCAAGTCCCCGATTTGCACCGTAAGGTGCCACGTGCCGTGATCGAGTTCGTAGAACACCGCGTACCCTTCAGGCAACAGAGACAGCACGACCTCCTGCGCCGTGCGGACGAGGGCGCGCGGGTTGCTCTTGAGGGTCAGGTCCTGCGAGAGGGTCGCGAAGGCTTCGAGCGCCCTTGTCCGCCCATGCAGTTCCGCCTTCTGTCGGGCGAACTCGGCGGTGGTGACGGTGCGTTCGTACGCCAGAGCGAGGCTGCGCCCGATGCCGTGGACGAGCGTCTGGTCCCGGTCACCCAAGCGGCGCCCCGCGTCACCGACGCCGCTGAAGTGAACGTCTGTTCGCGCATTCCCTCGAAAGGACGCGCATTACAAACTCGTCGAATGAACAGGCGGTGCCCGGACGATGTTCGAAGCTGACGAATCGTGCGTAGGAACCGAAACGACGCCCAACCTGCCCCGTGGGGGCTTCCCTACGCCCGCTTTCATTCAAGATCGCGCGTCAGCAGGTACGACTGAACGTCGAAGGCGGACCGTTCGATCCGTGGCGTGAAGCATACGCTTGCCCCCTTGCTTGCCGCGTTGCTCATCAGGGCCGCGACGACCGTTCCTGGCGACCTTCGTCCGCATTCAGCCATTCATGGCCTATGAAGTCTGGTGGTGTAGGAAGAGGGCCGAGCGGCCGTCTACGAACAGCAGCTTCCCCACCCATGAAGGGACCAGAGCCATCCAAGGTCAGGAGCGTTCCTGCCATTCCAGGGAACTGAGACCAAGGTACGACGCGCTCGTCCCCCGAGAAGCCGAGACTCATCTCATCGTGCCCGTGGCCGAAATCGGGACGTTTCCCGCCGCACCCCTGGCCCGGCCTCGTCTCCTCGTCGCCTGAAAGGATCTCCCCACATGACATCCCCTTCCTCTCCTCGTGGTTCTGCCCGTCGTTTTCTCATCGCTCCGTTCACCACCTTGTTCCCCCTCGGCCTTCTCGGCGTGGCGTCGGTGCTGCCGACCTTGCCCGCCCTGCTCACGCCATTGATCGAGCGCATGCCCACCGCGCCTTCCCTGGCCGTGCTGATGGCAGCTTCCACCGCGCAACTCACCGTCCTCACCGCCCTCGGCGTGCTCGCGGGGGCGTTCGCAGCGCACCGCGTCGGATTCACCAGTCGAATCGTCGAACGGGACGTGCGTGCCTTGAAGCGCGACGTACGAAGCGCCGTGCTGCCCGGCTTGCTGACCGGCGCGATCGTCGTCGGACTGGATGTCCTCACCGCCCCCTTGATGGGCGAGGCGTGGACGAACGCCGTGGCCGACCAGCAGCGAACGATGCTGACCACCTTGAGCGGCCTGCTGTACGGAGGTATCACGGAGGAACTCCAGATGCGCTGGGGTCTCGTGTCGCTTGTCACGCTCGGCTTGTGGAAGCTCCTCGCTCGTCGGACACCTCGCCCACCTGCGAAGCTGACGTTGCTGGCCGTGGTGCTCATCGCGGTGCTGTTCGGCATCGGGCACCTTGGAGCGGCGGCCGCCCTCGTTCCACTCACCCCTTCGATCGTGGCGCGCACCGTCGTCATCAACGCTCTCGCCGGCGTGGTGTTCGGGTGGCTCTTCACCCGTCGATCCTTGGAAAGTGCGATGGTCGCGCACGCCCTGTCACACGTCGCGATTTCCGTGCTCGCATTCGTTTTGTGACGCGGCACGCCCCGCTTGCCTGAAAAACGCGGTCGAGCATCCCCAGCGTCCCTGTGAAGACTTCAACGCGCTGCCCGTAAGGATCGCTCGAGTTCTCGCTCGTGAAATCCCGCCTGTCGAAGTGCGACTGGTTCAGTCGGGCACGCGGCCGGCGGTGGGTGAACGAGCTTCGGCGCCCCCGTGAAGAGTGAAATCACTGCATACGCTCCGACCACCACGACCTTCCGCCAATTTCAATCGCTGCCCAGCTGGGCACGTGAAAGGACGCCATGCCTTCCCGCACGAACTTCAAGCCCGCCAATCCCGCTCGCTTCGCATTGCTCGTCATGCTCATCCTCGAGGTCGTCCTCCTCGTTCTCCTCGGCGCCGCCAAGCTCTTCTTGCCGAGCGTGCCGCTGCTCGCCCTCGACCTGCCGGTCTTGCTTGTCAATGCCGTCGTGGCCGCCGTGCTGCTGACGCGGTTGGGGTGGTGGCGCGTCGCCGGCTTCCGGAGCTTGGAGCGTCCTCGCGACCTGCTGCTGCTCACCCTTCCCTTGGCCCTCCTCGTTGTTCCCGCGCTGCTGATCGGCGTCGACGTTCCACCGCTCGGCAAGGCGCTGGCGCTGCTCGTCGTGACCTTCTTGATCGCCTTTCAGGAAGAAGCCATCTTTCGCGGGGTGCTGCTGCACGGCTTGATGCCCTTGGGGATGACGCGGGCCGTGTTCGGATCCGCCCTGCTGTTCGGCGTGATTCATGCCAACTCGCTGCTGGTCGGGCGTGACCCGGCGTTCGTTGCCGTTCAAGTCATCGCGTCGATATTGGGAGGAATCGGGTCGGCAGCGTTGCGCTTGCGGTTCGGTTCGATCTGGCCGCTCATCGCCCTGCACGCGGTCAATGACTTCCTTCAGTTCAGCGCGTCACAAGGACTGGCAGTGGAGCGGGCGGCACCGGTCCTGCTGATCGTGAAGCTCGGCGTCGCCTCGATGATGGCCTTGTACGGCCTCTTCTTGCTGCACGGCATCGATGTTCGATCGCGTTCCGGCCGGGCGATGAGCGCGACCGCCCAGCCGTGATCTTGGTGAAGTCTCGTGCTTGATCTTCGGTTCCCCTCGATCTCCAAGGCTCGAGTCATGCTCGAGCCTTGGAGACCGAGACCCCGAAGGATGGCGGAAGGCTGCCCGGACAGCGAGAGCGTCGTGGTCGCTCGTCCCGTACGATGACGTTGGATCGGCGTTAGAAAAGTGCGTGATTAACTTGGCTGCCGAGGGCAAACGCTTCGCTGGCGTATCAAGCAAGGGCCGCACGGTTCCAAGATCGAGATGTGGTGCGAGAACCTTTGTAAGCTCACCCTGTTTGGTACGACGTCAAAACAAGTAGACTGACGAAGTAGTTTTCCAATGTACGCAGTGAATAAGCGGCGCACGAAGAAATTCTTCGTGCGCCGCTTCGTCGTTGGAATACGAGGAGTACAACATGGCTTCAGGTACAGTGAAATGGTTCAACGCGGACAAAGGCTTCGGATTCATCCAAACGGAAGGCAGCCCTGACGTCTTCGCGCACTTCAGCGCGATTCAAGGTTCGGGTTACAAGAAGCTCAACGAAGGTGACGAAGTTGACTTCGAAGTGGAAGCCGGTCAGCGTGGCAAAGGCCCGCAAGCCAAAGGCATCGTCGTGACCAAGGCCGCGCCCGTCCCTGAGGACGGCGACCGTCCCCAGCGTCGCGACGACCGCTGGTAAGTCCCTTCAATGCCCGAGAGGACCCACTCGGGTCCTCTTTCTTATTCCTCAGCGTCCTCGTGGAGTTGCTCCCACTGTGCGTCGTTGCCGAGAAGAAGGGCGACAATCACAGAGGTGACGGGCATGGGAACACGAACGACGCGGAGTTCAAGCACAAGGCTGTCGAGCGAGCTCGGCGAGAAGGCCATGCCCGAGTGTCAGGCATGGATCGCTTCACTCTGCAGAACTGAGGGACGGCGGACGAGAAGCACGGAGCCGTAGCCCTGGAGAGCGCGTTCCAGACGATGCCCTCCCGGAGCACGTTGCTGATCCTGGCGAGGGCGGCACGAGGACAGGCGAACGGCCCCCTTTGGATCTGGACGCGACAGGCAGGAGGGGCTGTACGAAGTGCCAAAGGCGGTCGGGAGCTAAGGCTTCGACCGTCCAACTACGCTTCCTCGAGGTCATGAAACACGCTCTTAGAAGCTGTTTCACAGCCGACACCGGCTCGTCTTCGACGAACTGGCGTCATCGTCCAGTTCGAGGCGACCGTGGCGATGTGCACGTGTGCCCGAAGGCAAGTCGACCAGGACTCGTCAAGAAGGATCCTGCGGGCCAAGGTTGCCTTCCCCCCTCAACACTCGGTAGGTCACGTGTATGGCGTGCTGAGATTCGACGATTCGCACGCGTTCCAGACGCGTGATCTCCGCGGCTCGTTCAAACAAGCGCAGACCACCGCCGAGCAACACCGGAGCCACGTGCAACTGGAGTTCGTCGAGGAGTCCAGCACTCATGAACTGCTGCGCGGTCTGCGCCCCCCCCGCCACGCAGACGTCCTTTTCGCCAGCCGCCACGCGCGCCAACTGCAAGGCATGTTGAATCCCGCCCGTGACGAAGATGAACGTGGCTCCACCGCGCTCCACCGTGGGAAGCGGCGTGTGCGTCAGGATAAAGTGCGGCACTCGGTATTCCGTGTCGAAACCGTCGGGGGCGCTGCCGAAGGCCGTGTGCCCCAAGATCATCGCGCCCATCCGGTCGAGCAACTCGCGTTTGATTCCATCGGCCGCGCCTTGCTCGGCGAAGTACCAGTCGTGCAGGCCGCCATCCTCACCGTTGGGTCCGCTGAGGTAGCCATCGAGGGAGATGGCCACATCAAGGAAGACTCGCGGGCGTGTCGGCACGTCGTGGGACATGGGTTCCTCCTAACCAGATCGTGAGGCTACTCGACGGCTTGCGGAAGCACAGCGCGCCGTCCGAGACGGCTCGTTTAAGAATGAGCTTCGAGAAGAATGGGGAGCTGAACAAGGTCAGTATGGCATCCGTGAGCTTCGTAACGAGGGTGATGCTCCGCAAGGTCGAGGGCTGCATGGCTATTGGCGCCATAGCCCCTCTCGGACCGAGCGAGTGGAGACGTGGCCGTTCCGCGCTGAGCGTGATCCGGCTGGCCGTGAAGCATCCTCTCAGTGGAGCTGCTGCAGAGGAGACAACGCGTCGTTGCGATTCATGAGGCGGCTGGCCAAGACGTCACCTGACCCCTCGTCGTCTTGAGCATCACGAACTTCGACCCTGCCGCTTGCATTTGTTCTGATGCGCCAATGCGTACCGACGCTGGCTTGCTTCCAAGGCAAGAGGGAGCAAGCGGGAACGACGTCGTTCCCGCTTGCTCCTTGGAGGAGGCATGAAGAAATCTCGCGTCACTCCAGGTTGTTCGTCACCACCACGTTCGCTTGCACGTCCACGCTCTGGCCCCTCTGCGTGTTCTTAAGGGTTAGCGTCACTGGGTACACGCCGTTGCCTTGCCACCCGTCGCTGTACGCGATCACGTCCACGCGCAGCATGCCGTCCTGCAGAGCGGTCGACGCGATGGAGGTGGCGTTCAGGTCAAAGGACACGCCTTGCACCGCGCTCGTGACCGCCGTGAGTTGCACGCGGCCACTCTCGTCCGTGCCGGAGACGTCGTCGAAGCCCAGCAGACTGGCGGGCATGAAGAGGCTGGTGGTGACGCCGTTTTGATTGGCGTTCACGGTGGCGACGTTGCTGTAGTAGCCTTGCGCGTCGTACGTGGCGACGTACGACAAGACGCTCGACGCCGAGGCGAGGCTGGTGGTGAGGGTGAGGGCGGACAGGGCGAGCGTGCGGATCGTGCGGGTCATGGGGAGTTTCCTTGGCGAAGCGGTCTCGCTTCTGATGGAGACAGTGTCGCTTTGCCGTGTTCAAGCGCCGCGTACAAGATGTTCACGACTCGCGTAGAACTGCACGAGGCATTCAAGCCTCTGGGCGTGTCAATCGAAATGTGGACCCTTCGGGTCGTCATAGAACGGGTATCCGATCAGCAAACAGAATCGCGAAGTGATTCGACGCGGCTTTCCAATTCAAGACGGGCATCGTCCAACGTTTCGTGATGCTCCGCAAGCCCAAGAACATCAGCTTGAACACGGCCTCGTCGCTCGGAAACGCTCCTCGCCCCTTGACGAGCTTACGCAACGAAAAATTCAAGCTCTCAATCGTGTTCGTCGTGTAGATGGCTTTCCTGATGTCCGGCCGATAGGCGAACGGTGGCGTCACACGACTCCAATTCCGACCCCACGTCGCGCTCATCGACGGGTAGCGATCATCCCATTTCGCAGCATACGGACGCAACCTTCGAAGACCAGTTCTGGGCCGGTCGTGCGCGGCGTCAACTCTCCCAATCCCGGCACTGGAAGTAATCTTGATGCCTTCGCTGATTCATTATCGGGCGGGCCAGGTGTTCCGGACGCGGATGACCACTTAAATTGACAGCACGCTGTCAATTTAGTAGGCTGCGGTTGTGGGGCCCCACCAAGCGCCAAAAGACCTCTGGACTCAGTTCGCACTGAGCATTTTCCGCGTCAACGGACTCATCGTGCAGGCTGGTGAAACAATTACGAAGTCGATCGGTCAGAGCAGCGCACGCTGGCAGGTCCTGGGAAGCGTGCATGAGCCGCAAACCGTCGCGGACATCGCCCGCCACCTCGGTCTCGCACGCCAAAGCGTGCAACGCGTCGCCGACGCCCTGGAAGACGAGGGACTTGTCGTCAGCAGCCCGCATCCGACGGACAAACGAACCAAGTTTCTCTCGCTCACGCCTCAAGGGCGGAACGTCTTGTCGGCCATCTATTCACGTCAAGTCCTCTGGTCGCAGCGCCTGCTGCAACGACTGGACACAGATCAAGTCGCGCTTGTGACGTCCATGCTCAATTCGATCGGAGACATCATCCACGCCGAGACCGACCTCGTCTTCGTAGACGAGACAGACGGGAAGGCGAGGACTGCCCCACCCGCCACGGATGCAAGCACCACCAAAAAAGGAAGTGGAACGTGAGACGATACATCGTGTTGTACCAGGCGCCTCTGACCGTGGCAGAACGATTCGCGCAAGCGACACCCGAAGAGGCGATGAAAGGCGTCCAACTGTGGAGACGCTGGATGGACACGCTGGGTGACGCACTGCTCGATCCCGGAAGACCCATTGGCAACGCGATCACCCTCACGAAGTCGGGCAGCGTGGAGCGTCGAAGCAACGTGGTCGGAATGTCCATCCTGAACGCGAGCTCGATGGAGCAAGCTTGCCAGATGGTGAGTGGGCACCATCATCTCGATTGGGCCGACGAGTGCGAGATCACCGTGCTCGAGGAGATGCCGATCCCGGAGTTGGAAGCCGGCAAGTAACCACCGCGCAGAGGCGGAGCAGGCAGGTCGTCCGCTGCGCCTCTGTTCGCCTTCGAACCGGTCGTCGTCCTCGAAGACCCTCCGCTTCACGTCGCCACGCCGTCACCAAGCACGTCACGGCTTGACGGGAAATGCCCGTACGCTGAACCACGGAGGCGAACCCATGCGACCGACTCAAGCACCCCTGCTCACCCCCGATACGCTGTACCAGCACCTGCGTGGCCACCGACGCCTCACCCGCCGAACCATCGAGGCGTTCCCGGACGATCAGCTGTTCACCTTCCGACCGGCGCCACCCATGCGTTCCTTCGGCGACCTCATGCGAGAAGTCATCGACATGGTCACGCCGACCATGCGCGGCCTGACAAGCGGCGAATTCACGTGGTCGCCACCTCGACACGGCAGCAGCAAAACCGAGCTTTTGGCCGAATGGGACGAAGCGGACGCCGAACTCGACAAGGTGTGGCCGTCGCTCCATCCCGAGCACTTCACGACCGAGGCGTCCTGGTTCGGGCTGCCGCCGTCGTCCGGACTGAACAAGGTGCTGTACCTGATCGACAACGAGGTGCATCACCGCGCGCAAGGCTACGTGTACCTGCGGCTGCTCGGCATCGAACCGCCCCCCTTCTACGAACGCGGTTGAACGAGGACCTCGAAGCCCTGCTCGCCGACGTCCTCGAGGCATGGTCCACCCATAACGGCATCCACCTGTACCGATTGTGTCAAGTTGTTGACTTTCAAGACGCGGAGGGAGATGGGAAGGCGAGCGAGCTGACGTTCAGCTCGCTCGCTGCAGCGTTTCTTGCCACGTCTTGAAGGCGGCGATTGCATGGTGACGTTGGCATGTGGGAACGGTGGAGCGGGCTGGATGGAGAAGATTCGCGAGCCGGGCATGGAGGGCGAGTAGCCTCGAGAACCACCGGCTTCCGACGTCCGCGCCGTTTGGCTGTCGGCGATCGCGGCGCTCGGCGTGGACTTCCGCCGGAGACGCATTCGAAGCAGTTCGCGGAGCTTCGTGTGCGGCTGCTCCCACACGTCGCTCAGTCGCCAGATGCGGTGGTCGTGGTAGACGGTTTGCCACGGTGGCAGATCGTGCGGCATGAGCACCAAGAAGATCACGTCGAGGAGTTCGCGGTTGGACCACTTTCGAGGGCGACCAGTGGGCGGTTCGGGCGGCGATAGGGCTTCGAGGATGTTTCACTTGGCGTCGGTGAGGTCATTGGGGTATGAACGTCGCGGCTCGGTAGCGGCTCCTCGACCTCATCGTGCCGCCCACTCGGGAGCATCGAGAACAACGTCCTACACGCTTTTAGACGCCTCTAAAAGAGCAGCCGACATCGGGATGTGTACGAATCACCTCCCGGTCGTCGTGCTGTTTATGCTGCTCCTGCTCGCTCTCGCCTGTCTCGTCGTAGATAGTGTGTTCGCTCAGCCGATCATCGTTTGGAGGACCTGGGCCAGGGCGTGGCTCTCCTCGTGATGATTGCTTGGATCGAAGCGCACAACCTTAAAAAAGGAGGTGTTTCGTCGAAAACGAAACACCTCCTCTCCTCTCGGCGGCCAGGAAGGCGAGCAGTACGCTCGGCAAGGTACCTGAGCGACCATTGACTCCCGGGCTTGTTCGCTGAGCGGGGCAAGGGACATGGTCAGGTCTCTTTCCTCTGCGGACGCAGGATCAGGCAGGTGGTTGTGGCGTGAGCAAACAGCCGGTCCCGGGCATCCAGCAGCTTTGCCTGTGCGGTGGCGACCTGCCGTGACACACTTAGCACCTCGCCGACGGCGCGAACCTCCCCCATGCCGACGAGCAGGGGGCGGACGTAATTCACCTTGAGTTCGAGGGTGGTATAGCCTACGCCAGCGGGGAGCCGCGTATGAATCGCGCAGCCAAGCGCAGAATCGAGCAGCGTCGCGTATACCCCGCCGTGGACGCTTCCGATGGGGTTGTAATGGAACTCTTGTGGGATCATACGGAAGGTCACCCGGCCGTCCTCGATGTCCTCCTCGCGCGCCAGGGAGAAGTCGAGGCTCGCCGCGATGGGTGGACCCGGGAAGTCCCCGCGCACGATCGCGCGCAGGTAGTCGAGTCCGCTGAGGTGCCGCGCCGCTTCGGCGCCGACCAGAGGATCTTCCCAGGTGTAGGTGCGAACGCGTGCCTCCTGGTGGGGTTCGTCTCGCATGGAAGTGGCCGGTGAGGCAGGATTTGGCGAAGTGCGGTCGGTCATTCGGGCTCCTTACGGTGCTCTGGCGAGAGGGAACCGTGGCTGTGGTGGACCTTGGGGATGCGGTCCTCAAGGACAATCTCCTTTATATGACATGTATCATATAAAGGACGTAGGTATTGCCGCCCCCAAGCCCAGTCGCCAGGACAAACCGTTTTCTCTCAAAGTCGATCTCTCTCACGCTGGTCAGGCGACCCACGAGGAGCATCATGCTGTTCGATCATTCCATCCAAAGATCGTCCGCGCTGCCCGCTGCCCGCACGCGGGTGACTTGAGATGGCCCGCTATGGAAGTGCGCATGCCCGAGAGACGCGCGAGAAGATCCTGACCGCAGCGGCCCTGGCCTTCAAAGCAGATGGCTTCAACACCGTCGGCATCGGGCGGTTGATGGGAAAGGCAGGGCTCACCCACGGCGGGTTCTACGTCCACTTCGGCAGCAAAGATGCCCTCGTTCAGGAGGCGCTGGTGCGCAGCCTCGAGGAGACCTCCAGCACCCTCCTACAAGCTGCTGAGCAGACGCCTCCGTATGGCCTGGGCGGCGTGATCCGCAGCTATGTCAGCCGTCAGCACCGCGATCACGCTAAAACAGAGGGAAGCTGCGTGTTGCCGACCCTCGCCGCCGAGGTCGCCCGGCAGACCCCCGAGGTCCGGCAGGCCTTCACCGCGACCTTTACAAGGCTGATCGAAGACCTGACCGCCCTCTCACGGGCTGAGAACTCGGCGGCGCGTCGGGCGGAGGTACTCCCCCTCCTCCCGGGCATGGTGGGGGCCGTCATGCTGTCCTGCGCCGTGTCCGACCCCGAACTCAGCGACGCCATCCTCAAGACCACCCGGGAGAGCCTCATGCGACAGGTCATTCCCGGAAACACCCATGACGGCGGTTGACCCGATCGACGCGCTGAGACGGGGCCTTGCGATCAAGCGTCAACTCAGCCCGTACTGAAGTGAAAGGGAGACAGGAAGGGTGAAGTCGTTCGACTTCCTTGGGGCGCTTCCTGGCACTTACCTGCCAGTCCAGGTATGCGCCGGATTGACAGCGGGGCTCTTTCAACTTTACGCGGAGATGAGCACTGTCAGAACGCGCGGCGCTACGAGCGGGACGGAGTGGGCGGCGAACCGAACACCACGCGCCACGCACGCTCAAGCGAGTCATGGTCGTGCACGAGCTGCGGGGCGCCGAACGCCATCGCCGCGACCGTCAAGGCGCTCGCGGCGTTCGACCACGGGGTGGTGAGGGCGTTTTCGTCGTCCTGCACTTCGAAGGCGGCGTCGCCCGCGCACCGCTCGGCGGCTTTGCGTGCCTGATCTTGAATGACGGAGAAGCCCATGCCGATCGGGGAGGAAGCGCCATCACCACCTAAGAACAACAGCGGGTCCCCGAGGCACGCGTCCTCGTGCATGCTTTGGTCGGCGAGCCAGCGACGTCACGGTCTCCTGAGGCAGCGTGCCTTGCAGGGCGTGCGTCGTCGGCTCGTCAAGGGACGACGCCGCGTGAATGAAATTGACGACCGCTTGCCCGTGCGGACGACCGGGAGTTCCTCAATGACGTCCACGGCGAATGCGCGCGTGTGCCGAGCGGGTTGCAGGAGCCCTCGATTCGCATCTTCGAAAGCGTCGCGTTCCGCGTCGTCGCGCGGTTCGACGATGCGCACGCGCCACAACCGTCCCGGCCACGGCGTGACGAGGACATTCGAGAGCGCGTGGTGAACGACGATCGAAGGTGGCGTTCGTTGCGGCGGCTCCACGCGCGCACTTGGTCGCGCATCCTGCCAGCGAGCGTCGTTCGCTTCCCACACGAAGCCTTCGGTCATGGTCGGCCGAATTCCACACCGCGCACGCGCAGCCCGAGAGGTGTGCGTGTGACGACGACCGTGACGGCCTCGCTGTACACAAAACCGGCGATGGGCACGTACACGAGGGCGACGTCATCCTCTTCTCGGTCAGGCCACTCGGTGAGGATCACGTCCGCACCCAGGATCTCGCCTTCCCAGTCGAGGGGCACGAAGGTCTCGAAGCCGCGCTGCAAGTCTTCGATGGTCGTTATTGCGGCGTCGCTTGGGGCGAGCAGGGCGCGCGCGTCCTCGTACCGGCGTGCGAGGAGCGCCTGCCCGAAGGCGAGCGCGACGTCTTGCGCCTCGTACAACGTCATGAACGGCTCGCTTCGTAGCGTCGCGCGGCCGCGCGAGCGAGCGCCCAGCCCGACAAGAGAGGCAGTGGCGCGAGCGACAGCGATGCGAGCTCCCTGCAAGTCAAGCCGCGCGCCTGCGCGCGAAAGGAGGCGGCGCACAGCACACGTGCGAGCAACACCTCGTCGCGCCGTGTGAGAGCGCGCGGCAAGCGCGCTCTCAGTGCGGCCGAATCCTCATTCGGCGCGAACTCTTCAAGTGCAGCCGCGCGACACGGCGCGCTTGCGCGCGACCACCACGCACGCGCTTCGAACGGCGCGTCCACGTTCGCGAGCGCCGCCGGAAGGCGCGCGGCTTCTTCCGGGCAGCTCGGGCACGCGCGCACGCGCGGCGCGCCAACACCGCTCTCACCAAGCGCGACTTCGGCGCGCGGCACCTCATGGCCGCACGCGAGCACCACGCGCTCGCCGCGAAGGCCGAGCACGCGAACGTGGGCGGTAAGATGCGTCACATCAGCAGTGTAACGCCGCGCAAATGCTCATCACGCCTGTCAAGATTCTTCGGCGCCAGGCGGTGAAGTCGAGCGACGTCAACTCGGGCATGCGGGCATGCCGAGCGAGACGAGGGCCGTTCGATGCGGCGTAACAAGCGGCCGGAGTTGCGTATACGCGCATACTGCGCCATCATTAAATTATCAGCGGCCGAAAAGGCCGCTTTTTCGTTACGACGTCCACTTGAAGCGGCAGCTTGCTCTCGCCAATTGATGAGCTGGCGTACCGAACGCTGCAGCAAGCGCTCTCGTTGAAGATGCACCCAATCTTCGAACTCCGCCAATTCATCGAAAGCCACTCCTTCGAGAAACGTACACTTCGGCACCAGTTCCGGAGGGGTGTCTCCGGCCGACGACGCTTGAACGTCCGTCCAAACCGCAGGCTTCAAGGCCAGGGTTTCCTTGCCTTGGACAAGCTCATCGCGCGACATCGAAGCGACGCGGCGAAGAAGGTGAACCAAGTTGTTTCGGCCGACACGGTCGGACGAGGCAGGCCAAAAGAGAGCTGCCAACCGCGCACGCGGCGCGGACCCCTCCACGGCCAGATAGGCGAGCAAGGCGAGCATGGTCCCCTCGCACCGAAGCTGTTGTCCATCTGGACGATGTAACGCCGGAGGGCTGAATACCTGGAACGTCCAGCGTTGACCGGGTCTCATGCCCCTTTACCCTATCAGTCGTAGGGGATCAACTTGCTGGCGTACGAGCTTGTTTCACGGCCTCAGGTGAACACCGACTCGTACCTCCTTATTGTGTCGGCATGCCAAGCGATCCTCAACGCCATATCTATGACTTTGTCCGTTCTCACGGCCTCGTGGCCGATCCCACCGCTCGGCTCCTCGACCTTGCCTCCGAAGTGGGTGAGGTTGCAAAAGAGCTGTTGAAGGCGACGCACTACGGCGTCGCGCCTTTCACGCCGAGTGCCGCGTGGGCCGAGGAGCTGGGCGACGTGTACTTCAGCCTCCTTTGCCTCGCAGATGCCACGGATGTAGATCTCGACGAGGCGCTGGACCGCGTTCTTGCCAAGTATGCCCACCGTCTCGCTGAGCGTGGTGACGCTTCGTCCGGTCGTTGATCGGCTCAACGACCGCTTCGTCGCACGTGCAAGCTGCTACCGCAAAGCCATGAAACAAGCTCTTGGGTCGGTCCCTGCAATTATTGACAACTGCGAACGTGACGCGGGTGGGGTGGTCATTCGACCGTCGAAATGGCAGGGCGGGAACGCCAACGCTTCCTGCTCGACGTTGCTTGGCAGGCTCGACATCGATTTGTAAAGAAGAAGTGAACAACTCGCTCCGCGTTTTCCTCAGGGTTCACATGCACCCTTGAAGGGCGAGCGCGTTCCAAACAACGCCGCCTGTGTGACATCCCACCCGCAGCAATTCACCTTCCGGAACCTTCCCTCCTCTAGAAGGGAAAGGGTTCGTGCTGCACTCGGTCGCCGCGCGTTGTTCCTCTCGCCCAAGGAGTCCACATGAACGAAGCAGACGTCGTGACCGCCATCACCCGCCAGCACGTGCATCACCTCGAACACGAGGGCCAGCACTACTTCTTTTTCGATCCGGGAGCGGGATTCGAGGTGGACAAGCGGTTGCCATTCGCCACGATCGTCACCAGCGACGCCATCGATGAGGCATCGAACCTCGATCGGATGGGCGTCTACCGCCTGAACGTCGGCGTGTCACGCGCGACGTACGAGCAACTGTTCGGTCCGCCTCCCCCCGCGACGCGCGACATGCCTGTTCTAAACACCGGGTACGACTACAAAGCCCTCGATCAACTCATGCCGCACCCGATCTACGCGCCGCTGGGGTGGGTGTGCGTCCTGAACCCGAGCGCCACGACGTTTCAGACGGTTCGGCCGTTGCTGCACGAGGCGTGGTCCATGGCCGAGCGGCGCTTCCAAGCCCGCAACGAACGCCCTTGAACTCGACGTGGAACGGCGGGCGTGCGTCTCTTGCCCGCCCTGGGAGGGGTCGGTGCAGCGAGGGAGGCTCCGCTGACACCAGGTCGTGTAGGCCGAGGGGCGCGGCGCGCCAAGAGTCGATCTCGTTTTGCGCTGTGCGAGAAGAAATCACCGACGTGCAATGGGCGCACCTCGAACCACTTCTGCCCAAACAGCAAGGCAACGGTCGCCCGTACGGCAATCATCACCTCATCGTCAGCGGGATCGTGTGGGTTCTACGCACAGGCGCACCTTGGCGGGATGCTCCGGAGTGCTTCGGCGAGTGGACGACCGTCTACTGCCGCTTCCGTCGCTGGATCGCTCGGGGCGTGTGGCAACGCATCTTCCAAGCACTACGTCGGACCGCCGACGAGGAAGGCCGCTTGGACTGGTCGAAGCACTTCGGGACGGCGCCGTTGTTCGAGCGCATGTCAGTGAGATGGACAGCAAGGCGAAGCGTTGGGGCGATCACGGGGCGGGTTCAGCACCAAGATTCACTTGCGAGCCAGCAGCAACGGCAAGCCGTTCGCATTCGTTCTCAGTGGCGGAGAGCAGCACGAAGCGGCGTTCTTCGACGAGTTGATGCAGCAAGGCGCGGTTCGTCGAGGCGGGAAGTCGTCGCCACGCCGAACTTCGCGGCTCGGCAAGTGGGCTACATGCCGAGCGCGGCGCTGGTCTTCGGCGTATGAATGCCGAGCGCAGCGATCACTGAAGCGACGTTCCTCACGCCTCAGTGCGAAGCTGAACGGCAAGGTGTTTCGACCGGCCTCGACGAAGACGTGAGCTCAGCGTAGCGGCCCCACGGCTGGTCGACCGGAAGGCCATGAAAAAAGCTCGGAAGACGCGATCTGACGTGCGCGGCATTCAGGAAAGCGACATGAACAAAGACAGCAACGCGCGTCAGGAAGCTGATGCGCGTTGCTGTTGTCCTTTCCGTGTCACTGCGGTGCGACGGGTCGTTTCGAGAACGTCAGGTCACCGCGTCAGTCAGGGCACTGACCGAGTGATGGACGCTCGGGTTACAACTGTTGGTCTTGCTGACTTTGCACCGAGGTTTGGTTTTGCTGCATGGACGGATCGCAATCGCCACCTTGACCGTTGCCGCCTCTTCCATGACGACCTTCTCCGTCGTGGAAGAGATTGGCTTGCGCGTTTTGCAAGGTGGAGATGCGCGTGCCGAACGGCGTGGTGATCGACACGTGCGTCGTGCCTTTCGGGGCGTTCGCGAACGCGTTACTCGAATTCTGGGTAGCACGCGACTGCGGCTGAATGGTTTCGGTGGACAGGAGCTTGCCGCCGTTGAGAGGATCGCCCGCGTAGTACTTCACGGTGAGCGCGGGACGTTGCATGGTCGACGGCGCGGACTGCTGCGTCTGCGGCGTGGTCGTGGCAGGAGCGACTTTGGTGGATTGGGCGGCGGCGAAGGTGACGCCGACGAGAAGGGTGGCGACGACGGGCACGAAGATGTTTTTTTTCATATCGATTCTCCTTGTGAAGCAGGTGGTTCGTCCACCTGGCGTGAGTGTGCAGCGAGGCCATGTAGAAGTCGGGTAAAGTCTGTTCAAAACTTTCGCACGCCTCGTCATGTAGGGAAACCGCCTGGAAAGACGTAGACCACGCTTGGAACAAGAGGCTTGAGGGTGTACAAGGAAATGTGGACTCGTCGGGTCGATGTGAAAGTAGGAGGTACGTATGACGACCGACCACGGCCCCATCGACCCTCGCCTCGTCGACGAACTCATCTGCGGCTACGAGAAGCCCGAAGACTTACTCGGCGAAGGCGGCTTACTGCGCCAACTCACAAAAGCGGTGCTGGAACGCGCCTTGCAAGTGGAAATGACGACGCACCTCGGTCACGCGCGTTACGAACCCGTCGGCAATGCCAGCGGCAACACACGAAACGGGCGAAGCACGAAGACGGTGCAAAGCGACGTCGGACCGATTGACTTGGACGTACCGAGAGATCGCGAAGGAACGTTCGAGCCCAAGATCGTCGCGAAGCGCGCAACGCGCCTCAAGGACCTCGACGCTCGCATCGTCGCCTTGTACGCCCGCGGTATGTCAACGCGCGACATCCAAGCGCACTTGCACGAAATGTACGGCGTGGAAGTCAGCGCAGCCTTGATTTCCAACGTCACCGACGCCGTACTCGACAAAGTCACCGCGTGGCAGAACCGACCGCTCGACGCGCTCTACCCGATTCTGTACCTCGACTGCTTGCACCTGAAGGCCAAGGACAACGGCCGTGTCAAAACGAAAGCCGTGTACGTCGCAATCGGCGTGAACCTCGAAGGTATCAAGGACGTGCTGGGTTTGTGGATCAGCGACCACGAGGGGGCGAAGTTCTGGCTGGGCGTGCTGACCGAGCTCAAGAACCGAGGCGTGCAGGACGTCTTCATCGCCCTTCCATAGAACGTGAGTTCGGCGCCGATGCCGCTCGTGACATCGGCGCCGAGGACATCACCCCCACAGTTGTGGGGGTGTTTTCATTTGCCCTGGCTCCCCCAACTCGACGATGCGCCGACCGCACCCCCTCACCTACCTTGGTCTCATCAGCCCCGGCCCAGCAACCAGGGTCAGCACCGACAAGCCCAGCACTTACGCCCAATTCCCAAAGGAGCACCGCCATGGAGAACAAGACCAACAAGACGAGCAAGACCACCCTCAGCCTCGCCATCGCCCTGGGCCTCCTCTCAAGCGCCAGCTTCGCCGCTCCTGCCTCGATCCCCACCGCCCTCGTCGGCAGCTGGGTCTACAGCCAGGGCTCGAGCACGACCTACGTCAACACCGCCACCGGAGCCACGAGCGATCCCGGCGGCATCGCTTTGTACTACCAGTTCAACGCCGACGGCACCTACGGCTACGCCTACCGCGAGTCGGTGACGAACTACAACTGCACGACGACCTTCACCGTGTACAAGGCCGGCAGGCTCCAGGTGAACGGGAACAAGCTGGTGTTGCAGCCGACGCAGGGACAAGCGACGTATATCGCCACCTGCAGTCCGAGCTTGAACTCGGATCGAGCGTTGCGCTCGGACGAGCTCAGGGACGATCCCTACACCTGGAGCCTCGCCAAGGACAACGGAGGCCTGGTGCTCACCACGCCAAGTGGTGCGACCGGAACCTTGCGCCCCTGGAAGTAAGCCCTTGGCCGGCTAAGCATCTTGAGTCCACGAGTCCTCCCGACAGATAGGCAAGGCAGGCCAGAACACGACACGCCAACAAAACGTGCCGACAAGGAGCCCCAAAATGCAAACCCGCCCGCGCTTCCTCCCCGCCCTCGGCCTCGCAGCCCTCCTCACCCTCCTCGGCGCCTGTGGCTCGAGCTCGACGCCGAACGCTCAGGGAAGCGGCAGTCCGCCTCCCTCCTCCGGACCCTCCGAAGTGCAAGGGCTCGTCGAGCGCCTGCACATGGCCAGCACGAGCGACGGGCGCACCCAAGCTCTCAAGGCCGCCATGAACGCGTTGAGGATCGGCGTCTACACGCCCGAGGGCAAGGCGGTGGTGGTCGGCGCCGAGCGCGACGCCAAGGACTTCTACCTCTATGACCTCGAACTCAACCTCCTCGCCGAGAGTTACGCTCGCGGCGACACTTACACGCTCGGGCAGGTCGCTACATCCGTGAACCAGCTCGGCCTCTTCGAGGGCGACCGCGAGGTGACGCCGCAGGAACTGCAGACGGCCCTGCGCGCCGCGACAAGGTCGGCGGTTGAGCATCCCGACGACCCGGCCTCGCTCGGCCCGCTCATGGTGCGCGGGCTTGGCCTTGAGCACAAGGAGCCCTTCGATACCCTCGAGGACGTGCCGCTCGAGAAAATCCGCCTTGACGCTTTGCAGCGCTTCCTGGTCATGGCCGAGGTCACCCTGCCCGCCTTCGCCCAGGCCGGTCCGCTCCAAGGCGTCACACACTTGAGCGCGCTCTCGAGCAACGTCTTTCGGAGCGCCGCGACGAGCTCGAGCCCCTGCGAGGACCTCGGCACGGTCACGTCCAAGGGCGGGCCGTGGACGATGGGCAAGTGGTTCCTCGGCAACCTGCCGGCCCTCAAGAACGTCAACCTCCTCAGCAAGGCGCTCCTGGTCACAATTGACATGTGGCACGGCATGATCATGGCGGCGACGATCTCGGTGGACAAGATCTCGGGCGACGGCCAGGCAACGCGCTACGGCGGCCCGCCGATCGATTTCAAGATCCGCGTCTTCAACCACTTCCAGCATCCGGAAACGATGGTGAAGTGCGGCTGGCTCCTCGGCGTCGAGTTCCCGGCTTACGGCGGCCTCAAGGGCGTCACGGTGGCCTGGCTCAACCTCATCGGCAACCTCCGCGACCACGGCACCCTCAACTGCGGCAACACGATCTGCACGAGCGAGACGGACGCGAACGGCTACGCGAGCGTCGTGTTCACGCCGAAGCCTGAACTCAACGCCGTCGGGGAGATGGTCACCGAGCGGGGCACCCTTGGCGCGGACGCCTTCGTGCAGCTCAAGCTCAAGAACACGCTCGGCGCCATCTCGAACCTGATCTTCCCGGCCGGCGCCCTCATGGACTGGTTCGTGCTCCACCGTCAGGCTCCCGGCTGGTCCGGCACGGTGACCGTGAAGCAGGTGCTCAAGGACTCGTACTCGCAAACGAACAACGGGCTCGAGGGAAGCGGTTCTCGCCAGTGGCAGACCATCACCACCTACCACCTCTTCACCGACCCGGCCACCGGCGACATCAAGGCGACCGCCGAGACGAGCCTCTCGCGCTTGACCGAGGACCGCCAGCACAGCAGGCCGACCGATCGCTGCTTCAAGGGCGCCAACGGGGGAAGCGGGTACAACGTGACGACCGATTACACTCGTACCTCCATCACCCACGAGGACGGCGAGGCGGGCGTGACGGCCCTTGCCGGTCTGAGCATCTCGAACAAGGGCGATTACCGCATCAATGTTGGGGCGGGCGACTTGATGACCAGCGGGACGACGACCACCAAGGTCGTCTGGACGGGGCACTGCAAGGCGAGCGACGACGTGAACACGACGACGACCGAGCCCGTACCCGGCGGCTTGCCGAGCGGCGGCGGCGGCATCACCGGAACGGCTCCGGCCGACGCGAAGCACCTGTCGGGGAGCAAGACCGAGACCTCGCCCGACGGCAAGACCACGACCACCTACACCTGGAACCTCAATCGAGCGAACTGAGTCCTTCGACCCGAGCCTCGGCCTGGAATTAGGCCGAGGCTCGTCTTATGCCAGCCCCCGTTCGAGGGCGACGCGTGCCGCAGCCGTGCGGCTCGAGACACCGAGCTTGGAGAAGATGACGCGAACGTGGCCGGTCACGGTGAGGCGGGTGATGCCCAATTGCTCGCCGATCGCCGGGTTGCTGAGGCCGGACGCCAAGAGTTTTAGCACCTCCAGCTCGCGCGGCGTGAGGTCGGTTAGAAGATCATGGTGGGGAGCTGTGCCTGCGGCTTCAGGACGTCGAGCAGGCGGCGCAGCCAAGGCTGCCCGCGCGCGGGCGAGCGCAGCCAGACAAGCTTCTCGCCGTTGCGTGCTGCCCAAGCGGTCGAGTAAGCCGATGGCCTCCTCAAGCCTGGCCACCGCCTCGGCTGGTTCCCGGCGCTCGAGTGCCAGCAGGCCGGAACTGTGCAACAGGTGGACGCGCGCGAGAAGATCGTCTGCGCGCTCGGCGAATATAAAGCCCTCCTCCAAAAACGCTTGGCACGCTTGGAGATCACCCTCGCCCAGGGCGACCTCGGCCAGGTTCTGCAGAATGATCGCGATGTTGGAAAAGCTCCCGTAAGCGTTCTTCAGTACGAGCGCTTCTTCGAGCACTCGACGGGCTGCTGGTAGGTCGTTACGCTCGAGGTGCAGGGTGCCGAGGTTGCCCAGGGCCATCCCCTTCAGGTAGCCGTCGCCCACCGACTCAGCCAGGGCCACCGCCTCGGTGTAATGCTCTTCCGCCGCTTTCAGATCGTGGCTCCAGAGCATGACATTGGCCCAGCTCAGAAGGGCGCCGATAAGTTCATGGGCATCACCCAGCTCGCGCTTGATAGCCACGCACTCCTCCAGCAAGGGAAGGGCGGTCGCGAGATCACCGGAGTCCACGGCGAGATTTCCGAGGTTCTGCAAGGTGCCGGCGATTCCAAAGCGATCGTTGATCGCGCGGCGTATTTCTAGCGCCGCCTCGTAGAGGGAACGCGCGGATGCGTAGTTCCCCATCCGCCAGGCGAAGACACCGGCTGCGTTGAGAGCTCTCCCCCTCAAGGCCGGCTCGACCTCACCCGGCACGCTCAATGCCGCCTCGAGCCAGCGATGACCATCGGCAATGTAACCCCGCCCCTCCCAGAACCACCTCAGCGCCGTCGTCAGTCGTAATGCCAGTTCCGCCTGCCCCGTCTTGAGCGCCCACTCCAGCGCCGCCTCGGCGTTCCCTCGTTCCCGCTCGAGTCGCGCCAGCCACACCGGCCGCTCCAGCCCCGCCAGCCCCGCCACCGCCGCCTCGCTCATTCCCAGCACGTAAGCCGCGTGTCGCTCTCGCGCCTCGGAGAGTAATCCCTCCTTCTCGAGGCACAAGAGCGCGTACTCGCGCACCGTCTCGAGCAGGCCGAAGCGCGGCTCCTCGTCCGACGGCCCCTCAAGCCGGTTCACCAAGCTCTGCGCCACGAGCGACTCGAGGTTTGCCGCTTCCCCATCGCCCGCCTCCGCTTCGCCCGCCACGGCTTCGACCGCTGGCAAGCTGAAGCCTCCCACGAACACCCCGAGCTTCGCCAGCAAGGACCGCTCCGGCGGCGAAAGCAGCGAAAAGCTCCAGTCGAGTGTCGCCCGCAGCGTTCGTTGCCGCTCCGGCAAATCCCAGGCTCCCCCCGTGAGCACTGCCAGTCGCCGCTCAAGTCGCGCGAGCAGGGCGTCGGGCTGGAAGAGCCGCACCCGAGCGGCGGCAAGTTCGAGCGCCAGCGGCAGACCGTCGAGGCGGCAAACCACCTCGGCCACCGCCGAGACGTTGCTACTCGTGAGCGAGAACTCCGGCCTCACCGCTCGCGCTCGCTCCACGAAGAGCCGCACCGATCCCACGTCCTCGAGCCTTGATGGATCAAGTGGTGAGCGCGAATCCGGCAACTCCAGCGGGGCCAGGGGGAACTCGTGTTCGCCACGCAGTCTCAGGGGCGAGCGGCTGGTGACGAGCACCTTCACCCCAGGGCAGGCGGCGAGCAACTCCGCAACCAGTCCCGCCGCCTCAAGCAGGTGCTCGAAGTTATCGAGCACGAGGAGCATCCGTCGTTCTGCCAGACCGGCGAGCAGGCCGCGGCGATCGTCGAGCGGGTCGGGCTCGAGGCGGCAGGCGACGGCGATCGCTCCGGGCACGAGGGCTGGATTGCGTACCGTGGCCAGCGGCACGAACGCGACCTCGCTCAGGGCTTGATGTGATGGCTTGGCGAGGTCGGCCGGCTGCTGAACGATTTCGAGGGCGAGGCGGGTCTTGCCGACACCGCCGGGACCGGTGATTGTGACGAGGGCGACGTCGGGTCGCGTCAGCAGGGCGAGCAGGCCGGCGAGCGGGGCTTGTCGACCGATGAGCGGGGTGGGGGGAATGGGTGGACGAACCAGCGGGTTGAAACTGGCGTGGCTCACGGCTCCTCCATCACGATCGTGGAACTTATCTTAGCCCAGCTGGAGCCACCATTATCAACCAACTCCATCCCCTGGCCCGACCACTTCGCCAGCACGCACAGCTTCATCGCTGTACTCAACAGCATTGATAGGCTGTTTCATGACCTGTTTTCGGGGCGTTCGATGACGTCGAGAAGCACCAACAACAAGCTCGAAAGCTTGTTGCGATCGTGCTACGGTCGCAAGGGATGAGCGAGCCTCCTGCCGTCGAGGTGCAACCACACGTCCACGCCTACGCCGAAAGCCTCGGCACGTTCGGGATTCGTTGGCTCAGCACGCTGCCCGAACGCGTGGCGCGCGTCTGCCAACACTGGACCTTGCAGCGAGGTGACGTCCTCTCCGGCGGCAGTCGCTCCTACGTGTGCCGCGTCACCACGCCGAACGGACAGCGCGCCGTTCTCAAAGTCGCGCTGCCCGAAGCGACACTTCAAACGCAACTCCGAACCCTGATCGCCGCGAAGGGCAACGGGTACGTCCACGTGCTCGCTCACGACCTCGACGAGGGAGCGCTCCTCATGGAATCGCTCGCCACACCCGTCGGGAACGTGGAACACGACATTTCCCGCGTCCTGGACGTCACGACGCGGACGCTTCGTCAAGCGTGGCAAGTTCCGCGCGACGTCTTGGGTGCAGAGGCGACCCGGGGTGAGTACAAAGCCGCTGGGTTGCTGACGCTCCTTCAAGCGCTTGGCGTGCCGAACGCGGACGCCTCGTCGCAAGCGGCCGTGCGGCAAGCGATCGCGTACGCGCTCGACCGATTGGCAACGCATGACCCGACCCGTGACGTGGTCGTGCACGGCGACGCTCACGCGGGGAACTTGCTGCGCGTGGAGCACGCCCGTGCGGGCGCCGCCAGCGGGTACGTGCTGATCGACCCGGAAGGTTTTCTGTGCGAACCGGAGTACGACTTGGGCGTCGCCGTTCGGGCGTGGAATGAAGACTTGCTCGCCGCGACGAATCCCACGGCTCGACTTCGCGGGTGGTGCGAGCAGGTAGCGGAGGCGACGGACACGAACGTGGAGGCGATCTGGCAGTGGGCGTTCATCGAGCGCGTGACGACCGGCTTGTACTTGGCGCATCACGGCTTACCGTCGTTGGGCGCGCCTTTTTTAAGGGTGGCGGCACGACTCTTGGCTTGATGGATCCGTGACGGCCCCGTTCCGTCGGCTAAAGAGGCTCCATCGGGTGCGCCGCACGAAGCCCTTCCGGGCAGATTCATCGCGCCGATTCACGGTGTGCCTGCCGCTGCATGAGCACCACTATGAAGTAAAAGACGGGCGTGGTCACCTGGCAGGTCTTCACGCCTACGGCTTCATGTTGCGCTTGCAAGCACTCGAACAACAGCGAGGCGCATTCACCGGCAGCGATGCGCTTCAGATTCAGTGGCATGTCCGGGGCTGACGGAATCAGAGGCGGATGCACCGCCGCGCCTGCGAAAAAGGGTGCGCCCTCCGACGTGGGTCGAAGCGCTGCAGGAAGGTGACCTCGTCGCTTTACGGGGCGGTTTCACGGGCGCTGACCGTCGCGCGCAAGTGGTGGCGGTGCTGAACGTGCCCGACCGTTACGTGGGCGTTCGCAGGACAGCGGCGCGCGTGAATTGATATGGCTGCCCTTCTGATGGTCCAGGCCGATTCGTCATCGCGCTTGACGGTTGGTCGCTCGTTCCGTGGGCGCCGGATCTCGAACCGCTCCTTTTGCCGCCCGACGGCATCATCGATATTGATTTTCGAAGGAGCGGGTTGGCCTCTTCGAACTGACTTCAAGGATCCACGCGTACCGTGGGATCGTCGGCGTGGACGCCGAAGGCTGAGATCGGCGCCGCGTACGAGGACGTTCCGACGAGTTCTGCATTGCGTGATGAATACGACGGTTCAGACGTTAAAAACCGGTCGTCGCGGAAAAAGCTGCTTGTTGGAAGCCGAGAAGTACCACCGAACGCTGCACGCCCTGGAAAGTCAAGCCGACCATCCAAAGGGCATGGCCCTGACGAACGTCAGGGCCACCTGGTCATTCAAGGATGTCGAGCCTCGTAACGCCCCAGCCGCTCGCCCGTCAGTTGTCGAGGGTAACGACGAGCTTCCCGCTCGCACCACCCCTGGCCAGACGACCCAAGCCCTCGGCCGCCCGGTCGAGCGGCAGCACGTCGGACACGACGACCTTGAGCGTCCCAGCCGCCGCTTGCTCGGCCAGCGGCGCGAGAACGTCACGCGTCGGGCGGCTCATGACGGGCGTGCCCGTCACGCCGGCCGCGCTCAACATCGCTTCGTCCGGCAGTGCCGCGAGGCTCGAAATCCGGCCGCCACGGCGCACAGCGGCCACCGGGACACCCGCCGGGGTTGATCATCGCGTCCACCCCGTTCGGGTACGCAGCGCGAACTTGCTCGGCGACCGAACCGGCCGTGAAGTCGATGATTTTGGACGCGCCGAGCCCGATGAGGCGGGCGGCATCGCTGGCTTTGCCGGTCGCAACGACCGTCACGCCTCGCGCAGCGAGCAGTTGCACGACGAAGGAACCCACGCCGCCCGACGCGCCGTTGACGAGAACGGTTTGACCGGCTTGCGAACAACATGAACGGCGCCCCAAGCGATCGACGCCGGGTCGTCAAGACCTCCGGCGCCGATCACTGCGTTTTTGCGCCGTCTCGAGCGCTTCGCCAATTTGGTCGTCAGTCCGCTGTGAGCATCGCTTCGGACCGGTCCCAGAGTTGGCGCGCCAAGACCGGGTCGTTCGCCTGCGGGTTCGCCTTCCCGACTTTCAGCTGGTCCATGTACCCTCCGGAAGGGAAGTCTTGGTCCGGCGTGCCTTCCGCCAGGCGCACGAGGGTCTGCGCGCCGCGCTCCGGGCTGGACAAGATCAGGCGGCGCACGAAGGTGTGATAGATCAGGCGCAACGGCGTGTCCCGTCCACTGGAGAAGTTCGTGGCGATATTGCCGGGATGCACTGCCACCGCCGCCAACCCCTGATCGTGAAAGCGGCGATGCAGTTCGCGCACGTGTAGGATCTGGGCGAGCTTAGCGTTGCCGTACGCCCGCAAGGGCGCGTACCCTCGCTCGGCGTTGAGGTCGCTGATGTCGAACTTCGCAAAGCGCGAGTTGGCGATGCTGGAGGTGTTGATCACCGTGGCACGAGACGAGATCAGCGTGTCAAGCAGCCGCTCAGTGAGTAGAAACGGTGCGAGGTAGTTCACCTGGAACGTCATCTCGTGGCCGTCTCCCGTGACTTGCCGCCGCGCGCCGAAGACGCCACCCGCGTTGTTCACGAGCACGTCGATGCTCGGGGCGACTTCGCGCAGGTCGTCTGCGAGGGCGCGCACCTGCGCGAGGTTGGCGAAGTCGGCAAGGCGGTACTCGGCGTTCACTTCCCGAGCGACGATTTCGGTGCGGGCCTTCGAGCGGCCGACGAGGATCAGGCGATGGCCGTTCGCGGCGAGTTGACGGGCGGCAGCGGCGCCAATGCCGTCGCTGGCGCCGGTGAGGACGATGGTGCGTGGGGTCATACGAGGTCCTGCTTTCTCCCCTGACGGGACGTGAGGGTCGGCCGCATGGGCGGGGGAATGCTTCTTCAGGCGTTCCGAGAGACGTCCTCCCAGGCCTTCCAGGTCTGCACACGGCTCGCGTACACGCCCTGCGCGATGTCGAAGGCCTGCGCGCCGAACAGGATACGCAACGGCGGGTTCTCGCTGTCCACCACCTTCAGCAGCGCCTGCGCCGCCTGCTTCGCATCTCCGTAGGTCATCTGACCCGCCCTTTGCGCCATGGCCTGCCGGAACCCGTCGTACAGCGGGTTGGGCGTGGACCGCGTCGCGGAGCTGCCTGACCAGTCTGTGCCGTAGGAGCCGGGTTCCACGAGCGTCACCTTAATGCCCTGCCCGGCGACTTCCTGCGCGAGCGCCTCGCTCATGCCTTCGAGGGCCCACTTGGAAGCGTGGTAGATGCCCAAGCTCGGGAAAGCGCCGACGCCGCCGATGCTCGAAATCTGAACGATGTGCCCACGTCCCTGCGCGCGCATGATGGGCACGGCCGCTTGCGTCACCCACATCGCGCCGAACAGGTTCGTCTCCATTTGGGCGCGCGCTTCCTCCTCGGTGATTTCCTCGAAGAACCCGAAGTGGCCGTACCCGGCGTTGTTGACAACGACGTCGAGCGCCCCGAAGTGCGCGTGGGCTTGCTGCACGGCGGCGATATCGGCAGCGCGGTCGGTGACATCGAGATGCAAGGGCAGGAACGCGTCTCCGAAGGCACGCAGCCCTTCGAGGTCTTCCACTCGGCGGGCGGTACCGGCGACGCGGTCGCCGCGCTCCAGGGCGGCGCGAGCAAAGGCTTCTCCAAAACCGCGCGAAGCACCCGTGATGAACCAAACTTTCGACATGTAGACCTTCCTTCTCCCCGTGGCGGGGTGTGTGAGACGACGACCGGGGCGCGCGGCCCGGTCCGGCAGGTGAGCGGCGACATGCGCTGCTCAGGGGGAAGTAAGGAGGCCGCGTCCGACGCGGGCGAAGCCTCGATGGATCAAGTCGTGAAAGACGGCGAAGTCCTGGTTGAGGTTCCAACGGGCGAAGGCGGTGCTCATGGCGGTGAAGGCCACGCCCAGCAGAAAGGCGGCGTCCTCGGGGTCGTGACCTTGTGCGGCGAGGCGGGCGCGGAGCCAGTCGGTGAGGAAGGCGGTGAGGCGCGCGCTGGCGTCTTGACCGGCCGCCCCACGGACGGGAACGTCCTGTTGCAGCTGCTTCTGAAGTCGGAGCTTGGTTTCGTAGCCGCCTGTGTAGTCGAGGAAGAACGCTTCGAGCGACACCCATACGGCCTCGTCGGCGGGGCGTGAGGCCATGAAGGCCACCCAACGGTCGCGCTCTTCCGGGTCAGGATCGAAGAGGATGGCTTCCTTGGAGCGGAAGTAGTTGAAGAGAGTCGCGCGGGAGACGTCGGCGGCGTTGGCGATGTCGTCGAGGCTGACGTTGGCGTACCCGCGTTCAGCAATCAGCTGCAGGGCGGCGTGCCGGATGGCACGCCAGGTGTCGAGCTTCTTGCGCTCGCGTCGTCCAAGGGCCGTCTTTTCCTCCACGACTGCAATGTACTCCAAAACTTGGACGAGTACAAGTAAGTACTCGTCCAAAACATGAAAGGTGTCGGGCTCGATATTCAGTCATGGCCGAAGTCAGGCTAGAGGCGCTACTCGCACCAGATTCCCAGCGTCAAGAACCACAATTCGTGGCGGCCGCGCGCTGAAGTTCAGACCGCCTACGGGAGACGAGGCTGAGTTCGAGCGAGTGGTTGGGCCGCGTTTGCTGTGTTGTCAGCCTCGGAGAGAGCCGCTCGCTCATTACTTGCCCTAAGTCGAATTAGATCAGGTAAACACCAAAATGCAAAAGTCGGGCACGCTGCTATACGATGCTCCCATGACGGACCTCACCGTGCACGAAATAAAGATGACCGACCAAGGGCGCATCGTCGTGCCACAAAAACTTCGACGTGACCTCGACTTCGACGCGACCACCCGACTCGTGATGTACCGAGACGGCGACCGCCTCATCCTCGAACGCAAAGGCGACGCGCGCCAACGACTCAGCACACTTGCGACCCTGCTCGCGATCGACACCGACGATCAGGAGAGCGCTCCACATGACGTTTCAGGCGAGGTCGAGTCATAATGATCGTTCTCGACACAGAAACCTTGCGACGCTGGCTCAAAGGAACCCTCGACAGACACGACGCCGCGAGCGGTGACCACACCCTGACCATATCGACCATCGTCCTCACGGAATTGCTCGCACAACTCGTCACGGTCGGTGCGCGACCCACTCATGTCCTGCGCGACCTTCACATCGAGGGTCTGTCCGCCGTCGACTTCACCGCCGAAGACGCCGTCCGCATCGCCGAACTTCAAAGCGACCCGCGCGTTCGGGTCCTCTCCGTCGCGGATCAGGCCAGCCTCGCCCTCGCCGTTCGGCTTCGAGCGACCCTGGTCACCACGAATCCCGACTTGGCCGACCTGGATTTCGGCGTGCCCGTCCAGGTCGTCGCGTGACCCTCGACGTCTACCGCGGCGACCTCCTCGCGCGCGCCGCCACCTTCACGGCGTTGCACGACGACGAACTGCGCCGCCGCGC
>NZ_QJSX01000019.1 GCF_003217515.1 Deinococcus yavapaiensis KR-236
GCAGGTCGTAACCGCCGTCTCGCTGCAAGTCATATAACGTTACCAATCTGGCCATGTCGCTCCTCTCCAGCCTTCCTTCGGCTGCTTGGCATAGTGTGGGTGGATACGAAGCCTAGAAGAATCGAATTTTGCCAAGACGATTTGAGGACCTTCTCAATGCTCCTGCGGTTTACCCCAAGACAGCCTCAATCGGCGCCGATCCCCGCGCGGTGGTCGCGGCATGAGCACTGCTGCAGTACGACGGTGCGAAGCGGCGCGATGGAACGAGCGCGCCGATCCACGTGACGACCACTGCAGGTTACTCGGGCGGACCTCGATGTCCTGGTGAAGCGAACGCTGGCGTGAGGATCACGTCATGGAGCGGGAATGTTGGCAGCCTGGGCGCGCATCACCTTCAGGCTCAACTGCCTTGAAGGCCGCTCGACGTCGCGCGCTCCAAGAGCTTGAGATCGTCGAGTCCACGTAGGTCCATCGAGACGTCCGGTACGTACTGGACGATTTCCGCGTAGCCTTCGTACACGTCCACGCTATCGATCGGCGTGATTCGTACGTACGTCTCGCCCTTGAACAACCGCGCGAACTCGACGCCCGTCTTGTGCTGTGCGTCGGCGCGCGGCAGTTGCTGAACCTGAAGGTTCCAGTGATGAGCAAGCACACGTAGCGACCCAGGGTAGATTTCCCCCTCCATCACGACTTGGCAAGCGACAGCGACATCTTGTTGAAGGGGCATAGGTCAGTTTATTGAATTCGGTGACTTGATAGTTCTACGGTCCGTGCCTCTATCCTTAAGGTAGGGCGTTAAAGACCATGTACCCCTCGTCATTCAGGAAGCCTTGCAAGCAAAAAGTCTCTTCAAAGCCTCGATAAGGTGATCTTCGAAAAAGAATGTGGGTGCGTCGGCAAAACGATCGAGCCATGGACAAGCAGTGGCCGAGTCGAATCGACGGAAACGGCCGCTTGTCGTACTCGTGGCTCATCGCAGCGCGTGACTCGCTTTGCCTACCCTGCCGCCTCTTCGATCGGCGAGCACGACGGACGTGCATTGTCAAATGTTGATGGCGCCCTCATGCCCTCCCAAGGAGGGTTGCCGTCAGGAGTGGGACGCCAAGTCGTCCGTCGACTCGATTCGAGGCTCCTCGAGAAGGGCGGCCAACCGATCGATTATGTCGTGGTACGCGGACGCTCGCCCGTCGTGCCAAGCTCGGCGTCGTTCGTCCGCTTCCTGCTGCCCTTGCGTGCGCTCTTCGAGGTCGTACTGCCGCATGTGAGTCAACAAAGCTTGAAGTTCGCGGTTCATGTCGTTTTCATTCACCTGGATCACTCCTCTTGAGATGTGAATCTTCGCGCCGTCGATGGGGGCGCGAAGATTCTCGGCGAGCGCGGCGTGACGAAGGCGAACACTGGCCTTCGCCGTGACGCTCGCCTCGTCGTCAAACTCGGTAGATGTTGAGTTGCCCGACGTACCGCACGTTGATCAAGCGTAAATGCTGAAGGTGCTCGAGAAATCGAAGAACCCGGGCGAGGGGCAGGCGGCACGTCGACGCGATCTTCTGTGCGGTGTTCGGCCCTCGATTCAAAAAGGCGAGAATGGCGCGCGCGTCGTCGGGCAAGGCATCCGAGGAGCCTTCGGAGGACTTCGTCTCGAGCACGGTGAGCTTGAGGGTGGGGGGGCCTTCCACGTTCGGTCGTCGCTGCAACGCGCCGTTGGAGAGCAGTTCATGCGCGGCCAAGTTGAACAGCCACGGTCGCAGTCCCGACGCTTGCTGAAGCGCCTCCGCCGTGGCGTCGTCTTGACTTGACAGTAGGCCGGTCAAGACGTCGCAGGCGTCGCTGAGATCTTGCGGCGTCATGTTGTGAGGCCGCTTCATCGAGACCCTCCGGCGCCAAGAAGCGGCGTTCGTGGAAAGCGAGGCGACCCGGCAGTGTTCGAACCCGACGTGGAAGTGTTGGCGAAGTCGAGAACGACGTACGATCGTAAGAAACAGGAGCTATGCATTCAGGCGCCTCCTTGGCAGGGCCGTAACGGGAGGCGGGAGTTGGCACGCGAACCGGACTTGATACGAGGGTAAGTATAGACGTTCGTGCCCGAAGTTACCGTCACACGGTCGCCTTTTCACATTTCGGGAATCTGTAGGTTCAGACTCCTTCCGGCCTGGGAGGCTCCAACTGCTCGTGGATGTCGTAGGACACCACGTGCCAAGGCGCGATCACCCGCTCGACGCCCGCAGACACTGTGAAAGCGATCAGCTTGTCACGTTGCTCGATGCGTTGGCGGATTTCGAAGAGGTCGGTCGCGTCGAAGGCGATGGACGAGATGGTGTCGCCGTTCACGAGGTGGAAGGTCACGGTGTATCGCATCCTCCCACCTTACGCCTCGGCTCCTTGCCTCATCGCATGACTTGGCGACGAAACCCGCGTCAAGCGGCAGAGTGAAGTGTTGCCTTCGCCGGAAGTGGACGAGCAGCCTGCTCGCCACGCCACGACCTTTCGGCACACCGGCGAATCGATCTCAGCGCCCACCGCCGCCCGCTCCGTCGTTTCGCACGGCGGGACGCGAGGGCGTCGTGCACGAGATGCTGCGGCCGTCGGTCGAACGGTACATCGACGGTTCGGCCGACGTCACCCGCCCAGTTATTGACCGGTCGCCCAGTAGGCCAGCTCGGTGCGGTTGCGCAGCCCTGACTTCGACAGCATGTTCGAGACGTGCTTGCTGACCGTCGTCGGACTGATGTCGAGCAGCTTCGCAATTCGTCGGTCCGGGTGTCCCTGGGCGACGAGCGCCAACACCTGCTTCTCTCGCATCGTCAAGCCGGCCAAGTCCGCTCGCAGCATTCCCTCTTCACGCTTCGGAGCTCTCGGGCCGCTTCGTGCGGCCTTCGACTCGTGCGCTTCGAGCCAAGCGTGCACCTCGGCCGACACCTCGTCGAACTCCAACGTGCGGCCCAGCGTCCACGCGGCTTGGTACGCCGCGCCGAGCTTCACCTTCAAGTCCTCGTCGATCTGGCGAGCGTGCCGCTCGAAGCACACGTCCCACGGCTCACCCGAACGCGTTCGCATCGCTTCGCCGCACCCCACCATCTTCGCGGCGAGCTCGAACTGCCCGTCGTCGCGCACGTGAAACGCGATCATGTGCAGCAACGTGAAACGCAGCAGGGCGTTCGGCACGTTCGCCGCGCGCCGCCACGCTTCTTGCAGCAAGGAAAAGGACTCTTCCGGGCGCCCCAGCAAGTACGCGACCCACCCTCGAATGCCGATCGCGAACGCCGCGCCGGACTCGTACGGCAAGGTTTCGCACAGCACCCGCCCTTCGTCGAGGTACGGCACGGCGAGGGCAGGCTGGTCGAGCCGCATGTACAGCACGGCGATGACGTTCAGCACGGTCTGGAGCATCTGCGCGTCGTTCATGGACCGCGCGAGGGCTTCTTGCTCGAAAGCCAATCGCAAGGCGTGCTCGTGGTCGCCCGTTCTCGAGTACACGTGCGCCAAGCTCATCAAGGTGTACGCTTCGCTTTCCTTGTTGCTCGCCGCGCGGAACAACTCCAGGGCCGCTTGAAGCGCTTCGCGCGCTTCGTCGAAGCGCTTCAGGATCGTCGCCATCAAGCCGAGTTGCGCGAGGATCCGGGCGTGAAGATCGGGGTGCGCGCGCAAGTCGGGCAAAGCGCGAACTCGCGTGAGCCAAGCGTGGCGACGCGGCGTCATGTCGTGCCCCCAATAACGGCCGAGGGCGAGGACCATGCGCGCACTTTCCGAGGCGCGGCGCGCTTTCAGCAGCCACTCGAGGGCGGCGTGCAAGTTGGCGTCCTCCACCGCCAAGCGCGCGCGCCACTCTGGATGCAGCAACTCCCCGTAGCCTTCCGAGCTTTCGGCGAGGCGCAAGAAGAAGGTCGCGTGCCGCGCTCGCATGACCTCCGCCTCGTTCGCGCCCAGAAGTTCCTCGGCAAATTCACGAATCGGTTCGAGAAGGCGCCACCGAGGCTCCGGGCCTTGCGCGGATTGCACGAGGCTGTGCTCCACGAGGCGAATCAGCGCCCCGCGCACGGCGGCGCGGTCGCACACGGCTTCGAGCGCGGGCAAGGTGAATCCGCCGACGAACGCGCCGCACGCCCGGAAGACGTCGCGCTCCCCTTCGGTCAGCAGATCGTAGCTCCACGCGATGGTTTCGCGGAGAGAGGCGCCGTGATGTGGACCGTCCCGAGGTCCGTCGGCGAGCACGTCAAGCTGGTGGTCGAGCCACGTGAGCAACCCTTCGAGGGGCACGACGCGCAAACGCGCGGCGGCAAGTTCGAGCGCCAGCGGGACGCCGTCGAGTTGCTCGCACAATCCCTCGACGGCCGTGCAGTTCGACGAGGTGAGCTTGAATTGCGGCTCCACGGCCTCGACGCGCTCCACGAACAGCCTCACCGCCGCGCATTCACGATTCGTCTTGTCGTCTCGGGGAAGTTCGAGCGGACCGATCGGAATGACGTGCTCGCCGCGCAAGCGCAACGCGACGCGGCTCGTGGCGAGCACTCGCAGGCCCGGAACGCGGGCGAGCACGTCGCCGAGGTCTCCGGCCGCGTCGACGACTTGCTCGAAGTTGTCGAGCACCACGAGAATGCCGCGCGCGCCGATCGTTTCGGCAATGGCGTCGGCGAGCGACACGGCGGTGGACGCGTCGCTTTTCAAAGCGGACGCGATTTTGGGCAGGACGTCCGAGGCTTCCCGCAGCGGCGCGAGATCCACCCACACCGCGCCAAGGTCGAAGTCAGCCGCGACGCGCTCGAAGAGGTCGAGGGCGAGGCGTGTCTTGCCGATGCCGCCCGGACCGCGCAAGGTCACAAGCCGTACGTCTGGGCGGGCGAGGAGGTCTCGGGCGAGGGCGAGCTCACGCTCGCGCCCGACGAGCGGCGGCAGGTACGCTCGAATGGTTGAACCGACGCTGCTGGCGTGGCGCTCCATGGTTCAGTGTAATTCGCTCGCGAAACGCTGTGGTTAGACGAGCGGCACGCGGGCATCGGGGCGAAATGGCGTGGGCACGTGGGGCATCACGTTGGACGTCGACCGGAAGGTGCTGGCCGACCGGACCATGAAACGATAATGCGAGTGCGTCGTGCCGCGTTTTCGACTCGACGGGAAGCAAGGCGCCACCTTCGTCCTACGGTCGAACCGCACGCCAGTGGACTTCGAAGGGAAAACGCGGCGTGCCGTGCAACGCGGCGGCCTTCTCGTCGAGCGTTCGGGAAAGGCGCATACTACACCATGAACAGCAGCGTGAGCCTGGTTTCGCGCCGCCTGAGGGCTTTCACGGCGCGGCGGGCCGGACTGGC
The DNA here is from genome assembly GCF_003217515.1 of Deinococcus yavapaiensis KR-236. NCBI lineage: Bacteria > Thermotogati > Deinococcota > Deinococci > Deinococcales > Deinococcaceae > Deinococcus > Deinococcus yavapaiensis. Next base: position 5,307 of record NZ_QJSX01000019.1, read on the forward strand.
CGTCTGCCTTCAAGGCGCGCCGGGCATCGGCAAGTCCTACGCCGCCACCGCGATGCTGCGCGAAACGCCTTGCTGGTCGGTGACCGTGCCCGCGGCGCTTCCGCTCGCGCAACTCCTCGCGGCGCTGCCGGTCCCCAAGCAGCCCGCCGTTTGGCTGGAACGCGCCTTGAAGCGCGTTCGGGAAGGGCCGGAGTTGAGCTTGGACGAAGCGTCGGCGTTGATCGCCGGGGTGCTCGCGGCCGGCGCGCCCCTCGTGCTTCACGTCGAGGACTTGCACGACGCTCCGGAGCGAATCGAATTCTGGCAGCGACTGGCCCTCGGCGTGGTTCGCACGCACGGCGTGTGCCTCTTGACGACGAGCCGCACCGAACTGCCCGCGCCGTTCGAACGCGTGACGCTCGATCCGCTGGACCGTCATGGCTCGGACGCCTTGCTGCAAGCGAAGGCGGGCGCCACCCTGCCTGCCGAGGCCTTGTCTTGGCTGTTCGCGCGAGCGGCGGGAAATCCGCTGTTCACCCTGGAGTACTTTCGCTTGCTCGCCCGCCGAGGTCACCTGTGGAACGACGGGCAACGGTGGCGTTGGCGCGCACCGTCCGAGCATGTCATGCCGTTGACGGTGGAAGCGCTCATCGAGCAAGTTCTGCATGGCGCCGTCGACACGCCCGCGCTCGAACAGGCGCTCGGCACTCGGGCGCTTCTCGGCTCGATCGCTGACGAGGCGCTTTGGGCACATGTCGCGGCGCTGTCACCCGAAGCGCTGCGAGAGGCGAAGGACACCTTGGAACTTCGAGGTGTCCTGATCGGTCGTGACTTCGCGCACCCTTTGTATGGTGAGGTCGCACGGGGCGCCCTGTCCGCCGTGGAACGCCAAGCGCTGGCTCGACGGGCGCTACAAAGAATGGCTGACGATCCACGAAGCGCAGCGCTCTTGGTGGAAGAGGCGGCCTTGGAGGCGCCCGACACCGCCTCGTGGTTCGAAGCGGCGGCGCGGGCCGCGCGTGACGCCAACGAGGAGGTGCACGCCGCGCGCTTCACGGCCCGCGCCGCCGAGCACACGACGGGCGCGCGGCGCATGACGCTCGCGTTGGAAGCCGCCCGCGTTTTGCGAGACGTCGATTCGAGCGAAGCGCAGCGACTCGCCGAGATGGCGCTTCTCGCCTTGCCCGACGACGAGAGGCCCGTGCTCATGCTTGCCGAACTGCTCGCGTCTCAAGGCCGAGTGCGCGAAGCGGAACGCGCCTTGACCCGACTTCCCGAACGGCAGCGGCAAGGCGCGTCCTGGTTGGCTCGCCGTATGTTGCTGCGCGCCGCCGCCCAGGACGAGTCGGGCGTGCTGGACTTGTGGACCGAGTACCTCGAGCTCGAGGTCGCCGCGAACGCGAAGGTGACCACAGCCGTCGCGTTCGCGTTGACGCGGCACGGGCGAAGCGACGAGGCCTTTACGCTGGTCACGCGGACCTTGGAGCAAGCGCGGCCCGACGTGCGGACGTCTTGCGAGCTCATCAACATCTTGGGCATGATTCGCTACAACCGCAACGATTTCGTGGGCGCGGCGCACGAGTACGGACGCGCGCTGCAATGCGCGCGCGCCGCGCGACTTCCTCAATTGGAAGCGTTGTATCTCGGCAACCGCGCGATGGCGCTCGGAGAGCTCGGCCGTGTTCACGAGCGCGTCGCGGACTTGGAAGCGAGCGTGCGCATGCAAATCGAAGGTGGACACGTGCTGCAAGCCGTTCGGATGCAAGTTGCCGTCGCGGACGCTTGGCTCGACCTCGCGGAGTACGAACGAGCCGAGGAGTTGCTGCTGAGTTGTCGGGACGTGCTTTCGCGCATCGCGCCGTCCGATCACCTCATCGAATGCGAGTATCGACTCAGCGTGCTGTACCGAGATTGGGCGTCGCCTCACGCGCCCATCCTCGCGATCAAGCACGCCCGCGCCGCGTTGCACCTCGCGCGTCTCGTCGAAAATCCGCGCAAGATCGCTTGGAGTTTGGGGTACGCGGCGATCGCCGAGGCGCGTTTCGGCAACGCCCGCGAAAGTGAAGCGTTGGCCCAAGAGGCGTTGACGCTCGCGACGAGCCTTCAAACGCCCGGGCAGATCGGCTTGGCGCGCTTCGCGCTCGCCCACGCGCTCGAAGCGCTCGGGCACCTCCAGCAAGCCCTTCGGTGCTTCGAGGCCGTGGCGGCGGCGCTCGAGGCGCAAGGCATCACCGACGCCGCGCACGAAGTCGGGTTGGAAGCCGACCGCCTCGCGCAGCGCGAGGTGAGCGCCGCGCAACGCTTCGCGTGGTTCGAGGCGCGGGGCATGGCGAACATGGCGCGCATCGCGCGGCGGTACTTTCCTCAGCTTGGGCGAGACGAGCTCGGCGCGGCGCTCCCGGAGGTCGCGGGAACGCCCGAGCCGGTCCTCGCGGCACGGCTGGACGTGCTGGGCGATTTGCGGTTCTCGGCGGCGGGCTCGCCGCGTTCGGTGCGGGGGCGGCGCCGCCGAGAAGTCTTGGCGATGCTCGCCGAGGCGCGTCTCGCGGGCCGCAGCGAGGTGGCTCGGCTCGATTTGCAAGACGCGCTCTATCCGGGCGTTCCCGACGCGCAGGCGAGCGCCGCCTTGCGGGACGTCGTGCATCAATTGCGCGTGGAGTGCGGCGCAGGCGCCGTGCTCACCACGCCCGGCGGTTACCGCTTGGGCCGCGTTTCACTCGACGCCGAGGAGTTCCTGACGAGCGGTGACACCCGCTTGTGGCGCGGTCCGTACTTGACGGGCCTTCAAGTCGACACGAGCGAGGTGATCGTCGGGGAAGCGTTGCACGCCGCGCTGCGCGAGCGAACCGAGGCGATCTTGCACGACGATCCGACCGAAGCGGCGCGCGTCGCTCGGCTGTTGCTGACCGCCGACCCGTACGACCGCGCCGCGCTGCACCTCGCCTTGCGAGCCCTTCGCGGCAGTCGGAACCACAAAAGCCTGAGTCGGACGTACCACTTGGCGCGCGTCCGCTTCGAGGACGTCGGCGAGCACCTTCCCGAGCGCTGGGCGGATTTCTTGGCGCAGCCGATCGGCGCGGCTCCCTGATTCTCTGACGCGCGTCTCGCGCACCTCGGATCACCCTCGAGAGGAAAGGAGGGGCGATCCGGGCTTGTTTCGGGGTCGAAGTACGCGCTCGCCCATCGGCACGTCGCCATGTCATGTGAGCCCTCGGTCCACGCGCGGCTCACCGCAAAGAACGCAAAGAACCGGAGACGACATGAACAACCACGTCGCGTCCCTCGGCGTCGTGCTCCTCGGGCTCGTCGCGTCGCTCGCCCACGCGCAAACGTCATCGCAGACGTACTACCGGCTGCAACTCAAATCCAACGGGCAGTACCTCGACGCCGATCACTGCACGGCCACCATCGGCCTCAATCCGGGTTCGACGTACGCGGCGGGCGCTTGCCAAGCTTGGCGTCTGGTCTCGGCGGGCGGCGGGTGGTACCGACTGCAACTCAAGTCCAACGGCCAGTACCTCGACGCGGCGTACTGCTCGGCGCCCATCACCCTCAACCCCGGCTCGACGTACGCGGACGGAGCGTGTCAATTGTGGCGTCTCGTGCCCGCCGGCAATGGTTGGAGCCGCCTTCAACTCAAGATCAACCTCAACTACCTCGACTTGAATCACTGCGAAGGACCGCTCGCCTTGAATCCCGGTTCGACCTACGCCAACGGCGACTGCCAATTGTGGCGGCTCGTGCGGATGCCCCGTCCTTGAACGGGACGCCGCGCGCCACGATGGCCGCTCCAGCTCGAAGACCGAAGGAGCTTGACGACGTGAATGAGGATGTTCCGGGGAAAGGTGGGGCGGGCACGAGCGGCGACGTGGCATACCGACTTTGCCCACGCTGCCTTCGAGCGGTCCCGCTCCACTCTCGCGAGCAGTACTGCGTGAACGACGGAGCGCGCCTCCTCGAAGGCTGCCCTCGGTGCGGCGAGCCGATCACCTCGCCGTACGCCCACTTCTGCGCGCGTTGCGGAGAAGCCTTGTCCTTTCGCGTCGACAACGACGCGGACTCCTACTTCAGGAGGTCGACGTGAACCGGATGCTCACCTTGGCGGTCGCCACGCTTTGCTCGCTCGTCGCCGCGGCCGGTTCGACGTACCGTGTCGTCACCAACGGCACCGTGACGACCGAGTCGGCCATCGTGGTCGACGGCAAGACGTACGTGCCCCTGACGGTCTTGGCGCGCCTCGGCGTGAAGAGTCAATTGGACGGCGGCATTTTGAACTTGACGTCCGCCTCGACCGTCACGCCAGGAGGTGCAAACGCCCGCGTCTCTCTGGAAGGCTGCCTCGGCCAAACCTTGTTCAACGGCGTCTGGCGACTCACCGTGAAAGCCGTTCGGCCCATCACGCGGTACGGAACGTATCCCGGGTACGGCTTGACGTTGGAGTGGAAAAACGGCACGACGCGGTCCATCGACGCTCTGAACACCGGCGTGAAGTCCGTTACGTTGGTGCTCGCCGACGGCACCACGCTGACGTCCGAGGACATCCAGAGCTTGCTGTACAAGAAGCTTCCGCAAGCCGCCGGGACGTCCTTGGAGCTTCCCTTCTACGCCGACGCGCCGAAAGCCGCCAATCAATTCGCGCGCCCCACGAAGTTGCTCGTCGAGATCGACGCGGCGCAAGCGGCGGCGTCCAACGTGGCCTACACCACGCCCACGCCAAGCTTCCGTGTGCTGCTGGACTGCAAGAAGTGAGCGCCTGCGCCCTGCCCTTTTCCTGGAGGTCTTGATGTTCACCCGCCTGAGAATGCTGATTGTGTGGAGCGCCGTTCTGCTGACCGCTTGTGGAGGTGGCCCATCGGGAACGCCCCCACCTCCGCCGCTTTCCGACCCGCTCGTCCAGGACAACGCGTGGACGGGTGGGCGGGTCGCCGAGGCGCAGCAGGTGACGCCCGAGGAATTTCGCCGTCAGGTCGCGTCGGGAGAGCTCGAACTCGTCTCGGCCGCCTCGCTCGCGCGAACGGCGGCGGCCCGGCAGCAGCAGTACCTGGAGGACCGAGCCTCCCTGAACAACTTGCCGAACAAGAGCCCCTTCCTCGTCGCCCTCTTGGCGGAAGCGAACGCCAAGCCGAACGTCGAAGTCGACCGGGTGGCAAAGCTGCCCGACGGCCGCGTGGTTCGCCTCAACGGCCTCGGCGTCCGGCTTCGCGAAGCCGTGGAAGCGCGCGAGGTTTCCGCCAGCGCGAGCAACGCCTTGCTCGACTACACCCGCTCGTACGCCTTGCTGCCTCCGGAATTTCAAGCGCAATCGGTTCGTCCCGACAGCTTGCGGGGCGAGTCGGCCGAGCGTATCAAGACCGCGTTGAGCGCCATGAACACCTTGCTCGGCGGCGCGAGCGATCTCGACGGCATTCGGCTCGCCTCGTCGGCCGACGAGCCTCTCAAGGCGGCGTTGAATGCGGGCAACGGGACGGACACCACGGGGTCTTGCGCGCCGCCTTCGGGGTTGTACGCGAGCTTCTGGTTCCCGCTCAAGAACTTCTTGTCTCCCATCAAAGACCAAGGGCGCCGTGGCACCTGCTGGGCCTTCACGACGGTCGCGGCCCTCGACAGCCGCGAAGCCGTGCAGCGGGGAGCGGTCTCCAACTTGTCCGAGCAATTCCTCGTGAACAAGGTCAAGCGGGATTGGGCCCCCTCGGACGACGAGGATGGCTACAACGCCGAAAAGGCGCTGCTGCTGCTGATCGTGAAAAGTCAGGTTCTACCCGGCGAGGCGGGGTGGACTTACAACCGCTCTCCGTCGCGTCCCGACGATTCGTACGCCAACTCGTGCGCCGGGTACAGCGGCACGTGCTCCGACACGGCGCATCAAAGCGAGCGCGTCTGCACAACGTTCATCTTCGACTTTTGCGGCTATCGACGCGTCACGTTCGGTGGGCCGGGCGTGGGCGCGAACTTGCCCGTTCAAGCGTGGAGCAGCGGCGACACCTTCGACCTCGATCGGTACCGGAACTTGTTGGCCAACGGTCACGCCCTCATGGCGAGCTTCACGGTCTACCGAGGCTTCATGGACGACGCGTCCACCGGAGACGGGTACGTCACGAACTTCGCCGCGAAGAAACTCGAAGGCGGCGTGGAAGTCGACGGGTCGTACGGCGGGCACGCGGTCTTGCTCGTCGGGTACGTCGACAACTTGTCGATCAGCGCCAATCCGCTGCTGCAAAACATTCCGCCCGCGCCTGGCGGCGGGTACTTCATCGCCAAGAATTCGTGGGGTTGCGTCACTCCCGGAGGGAGCAAGGTGGGTGACTCGGGGTACTGGTACGTGCCCGTGAAGTACGTCCAAGACTACTTCAACCGCTTGAGCTACCTCGACTTCGACGCGCAGCGTTCCGAGGCGTGGACGCGTGAGCAGGCGGCGCCCGGCGGGGGAGCCAGCATCACCGTGAAGGCCAATCCCAGCCGCGCCGACTTGCGCGTGCGAACGGACGTCTCCCAGTGGTTCACGGTCACGCATCCCGTCGCTCGAAGCGTCGACCTTCGCGTTAGCACCGACCGAGGCGAGAACATCTATCAAGGCAACTGGAACGTCGGGAGCGGCGTCTTCGGGCAAAATCTCTTTTTCGCCTTCGACACGCCCGGCCCACGCACCGTCACCGTCGTGGCCCGCGCGGGAACGATCGAAACACGGTCCAGCTTCATCACCAACGTCGTGAACACCTCACCGATCGTAATGATCACGTCGTCCGGAACGGCCCGGCAAGGCGAGCCGTTCCCCCTCGCCGCCAGCATCGCCGATCCCAACGAACCCGACCTGTCGCTCGTATGCGCTGCGACCCACTGGTCGGTGGACGCGCCCGACGTTCTGTCGGTGGGCACGGGCTGTCAAGTCAGCGTACGTTTCGGCGCGACTGGAAGCCGTCAAGTGCGCGTCAGCACGCAAGATCGGGACGGCGCCCCGGCCAGCGCCAGCGCGACCTTCTCGGTTCAAGCGCCACCCGTGAACCCCTATCCGCGCATCACGGCGGCGGGCGTGTTCGGACGCGACTTCGTGGGTGGCCTCCTCGGCTGCGCGAACAAGGCCGTGCCCAGCGGACAACTCATCGACTTGCGAGACGTGGCGTGCAACGCGGTCACCTTGCCTCGCTACTTCGCGGAAGTCACGGTCGAGAATCCGCAGAACGAGGCGCTCACGTACACGTGGACCTTGCGCTTCCGAAACACCATCACGGGCCGTACGGACGACGTGGCGCTTTCGGGAGCCACGCGGGCGAACCTCAGCGTGAAGTACGGCGGGCCGTTTCCGTGCAGCGTGATCGTGCAGGTGAACGCTCCGGAGCCGGCGCGCAGCAAGCAGCAGACCGTCTGGAGCGGCCAGTGCGACTCGGCGCTTCCTGACGTTCGCTGAAGTGTGCTCTCCCGCCGGACATCGTTCGGCGGGACTTTGGCCGGTCGCGTGACGACGCGCGCTTCCCAAGAGCGTCGACTCGTGCCCGTTCGATTCGAACGTCCGACCTGCTTCTGACGACCACATGGATTCGAACCATGATCGACGCGTCCGAAAGCGAGTCGAGCCGACCCTTCTCGATGACACCGAGTTAGGAAAGGCGTCCCAGGCGCGCTTTTCCTGTTACTTCAGGTTATCCTTCCATGTACAACCGCGACGCGGCAAGACAGACACGCGTCCGCTTCGCGGTTGGCGAATGCATACGCGACGCTTTCGTCCCGTACTTTCATGAAACATGACGCGCGTCCTGCTCGCCGTGGTGGCCTTGAGCTTACAGACGCCCACCGTCGCTCGAACGACGCTTGGCGTTCCGAGTGTCATCGATGGGGACACGCTCGACATCCGAGGCGTGCGCTTGCACGGCGTTGACGCGCCCGAGTCAAGTCGGACGTGCACGAAAGGCGGCCGAACGCATTCGCGTGGCCGAGAGGTCGCCAACGCGCTCGCCGAGAAGGTCCGCGACACGACCGTGGCGTGCACGCAGATCCTCGCGCGATTTTGGTCGCGTACGGCGGCTATTGCCGAGCTGATGACGCGCCCTCAGCTTGAATCGATGGGAAGTGAAATATCGACGTTCAGCAGGAGACGAGGCGTCTAGGAACGCGATGTCGGTCAATCGGCTGCGTGCGCTTCGCGAGCGCTGCTCGACGGGTTCGCGAGCGGCAAGTGATGCGCGTTCGTGTCGACGAGCGCGTGGAAGCGCAGGTGACGCTGACAGATGAACCACACTTCGTCTCGGTCGTTGGCGAGGATGAAGTACGCGTCGCTCGTCTCCGACGGGTTGAACATCCCGAGGACGCGGTACGCGGTGTGCTCGTTGAAGCCGCTGTCGAGCGGCTTGGGAATCGGGGCGCGCGGCCCTTCGAGTTGCTTGACGTGCACGAACAGGTGCGGATGAAACGCGAGCATGCCGCAGTGTGACCGTGGGCGCACGGCATGATGGTACGCATCCGAACGTCCTCAAGGGCGGGTCGAGGTTTCGTTCAGCGGTCCTCGACGTCGCGTGAGCACGCTCCGGCATCCGTGAGGACGAGCACAACGTCTCTTCAGCAAATTTGAGGAAGGGCAAAGACGAAGTAAAAGAGGCACGAGACATTACAAATCGAACGTTTCGTGGGCAGCCGTGGTGCCTTTGCTGGCGTAGGCGCTCACGACGTCTTGTGATGTGATTAGCCAGAGCTGGCAGATGGCATGATGCCCAACCGCCGACTGCGGTGTCCCTCCGATCTTCATCCGTGTACCTACGGCTGAGCTTGCCGCCGCCGGACCGGGGTCGGTGCGAGGACGTCTTCCGAGTGCGAAAGCGAAGGTCTTCGAGGAGCACCGTCAAAGGTGTGCTGAATACTACTATGCACGGCTATGATGAACAGGTGAGCTACCGCATAAAGTTGAGTGAGGAGAGTAGCAGCGGACTTCGCGCCGAATTGTACGCGATCTGCAAAGTCACGTCGCAGTTGATTCAAGGAGTGGCCGGAGCCGAACCTTCGTTTCGAGAAGTGTATACCGACACGGGCCAACGCCAAATTCGCTTCGTGCTCAACCAAGACAGCGTTGTGCTCGAACCGGGGATCTTGTCCTACGCGTGCGGCGCACTTCAGTTCGAAGTCGTGCAGCAACAGCAAGGCAACTTCTTTCAGCGCGCCGCACGGTCTTCCGGAGGTGGAGAGTCAGCGTTCGGGACACGCGTTACGGGCAGCGGTGAAGTCTGGACCGAGCCGACGCGCAAACACTTCGTTTTCGGCACGATGAGTCCTGGTGACAGCATGTTGATCGACGACCGAGCTTACTACGCGGCTCAGGGCTCGTTGAAAATGAGCATTCACACGCACGCTCGCGTTCAAGGCGTGCTCAGCGGGAATGGCCTCATGCAGCCGCGCCTCGACGGCGCCGGGCTGTTCGTGATCGAAAGCCCCGTGAGTGTGCACGAGGTCGAAGTGCTGGACGTGCAACCGGGACATACCGTCACGCTGGACGGCGACATGATGTTGATGTACTCGGCCTCGATGAATCCGCGTATCGGCCCGCTGGTGCGCGGCTTGCGCAACAGCGCCCGAAGCGGTGAAGGCCTCGTGTACACCTTGCAAGGCCCCGGCCAAGTCTTCTTGACGCCCACGGCCGTCGCCGTTGGAAGTCTCGCGTAACTCGAGTGACATGAGCGATCCTTCCGCCGCCGCTCGCTCACGTGGCATGAAACTGCTGCACCTTTACCGCCGAGGTGTCGGCGGCGAGCGTGTCAATGCCGGACGATTGCTCAGCGCTCATCTTGCCGCGTACGACCTGACGTTGTACGACCTCGATCCGAGCTTGCCTGTCACGCAGGACTTGAGTGCGATCGATAGGTGGCGGGAAAGCGCCGCCCTCGTCGCTCGGCTTGGCACCCCTGAACAAGATGACGTCCTCACCCGCCTTGTCGACGCGACCGACCTCACCGACGCCGAAGTGCAGCGCGTGCTGAACGTGCTTGACCTCCACAGGCTCGCAGAGGTTCGCGCGGACGGTTGGGCACACGGCACGGACGTTCCACCCGACGAGTTGCGTCGCGCGGCCAGCGAGATTACGCCGCGTGACTTGGTTCACGGCCCCGGTTCTATTGCCGAGCGCTTCGTGCGAGCGGCGTTACGGCGACATTGGGAGCGAGCGCATCCTGTCCGCTTGCTGCGCGCGCCCGGTCCGCTCGAGCGGGAAATCGTACGCGGCTTGATCGAGGGTCTGACCGACCGTGAAGCCCACATCACAGCCGATGGTGTCGAAGCCCATCTGAACGCGGACGAACTCGCGCGTGCCCGCGCGCTGATCGCACAGCATTTACCAGCACTCGTGCCGGAGGCGCTTCGCCGCGCACGCGAAGTCGCCCGTACGTTTGCAGTCGCGCGTCGCTAACCGCTCTCTTCTCGGAGACCTTATGAACGTCTGGTTCAACAAAAGCTTCAGCGTGACGGCCGCCCAAATTCAAGCACTCGCGGGGACTCGCTACGTCGCGCACGCCAGCCACACCGACCCTACGCACGCGGTCATGCACGCGACTCCCCATCATTTCCTCGAGCCACGCGGTCTCGTCGGGGAGGCGTACATCACGTGGATGCAACGAATGTGTGAGGCGCGGAACCTCGACGTCATTGTCGCCGCCAAGGAGCGTGAGCGTCTCGCGGACCACGTGGATGCGTTCGCCGAGTTCGGCGTACGCGTCGTCACGCCCGCTTCACGCGCCGTTCAGCAGCATTTGGAGCGTAAAGACGAGTTCCTGACGGCTTGGGATCCCGAGATCTTGCCGATTCCACGCTGGACGACCTTCCAAGACCTCGCGAGTTTCGAACGTGGCCTCGACGAATTGCGCGCGGACGGCGTGCGCTTGTGCATCAAGCCTGCCCGCGGCATTTACGCGAGCGGCTTTCGCGTGTTGAGCGAGCGCCCGGATCGCGCCGCCTTCTTCGGCGGGCAGCTTTACCAAATGACGGTAACTGCCGCCCGCGAACTGTTCGCCGAGGCTCCCTTCGAACACATGCTGCTGATGCACACCTTGGAGGGGACGGAACGCTCGATCGATTGCGTCGCCTGGCAAGGGACCCTCCTCGCAGCCGTGGTGCGGCGCAAAGAAGGCGCCTCGCAGCGCTTGGAAGACCGACCGGACCTCATGGAAGCTGCTCGCCGCATCGCGGCACGCTACGGCCTGAGCGGCATCTTCAACTTTCAAACGAAGGATCAACATGGCACTCCGCACATGCTCGAAATCAACGCGCGAGCGTCGGGCGGTCTCTACCTCAGCATGGCAAGCGGCGTGAACTTCACGAAGTTGATGCTCGACGCCGCGACTGGCGAGCAGGTCAGGTTGACCACTGGCACCGTCGGCTTGACGGTCGCCGAGCACAAGGCCGCGCGGATCGTCGAAGAGCCACAGGGTGTGATGTCTTGAGCGTGCCCGCGCTTACCGTCGAGCATGAGGTCCACTTGACGAGCGGAACGTTGTCCTTGCGCGTCGAACGCGCGAGCGTGCCGCTGAGCACGCTGACCGACTTCGCGGTACGCGAGAATCCCAAACGCGGCTTCCTCTTCGTGAGCCGTGTGCTCGGCAAGCACATTCCAGTTGCGCCGAGCGTCATGCAAGCGAGTTGGCAGCAACTTGCCAAGGCGATCGGGCCGCTCACGCACCCGCACTTCATCGGTCTCGCGGAAACGGCGACCGCGCTCGGCGAAGGCGTAGCGCACGCTTGGCAAGCGCTTCATCGCGGCGTGAACGTGACTTTTCAACACACCTCGCGTTACCTCACGAACCACGACGTGCTCCTCCGCTTCGACGAGCCGCACTCGCATGCGCCCGCGCACCTCGTGTACGATCCGGGCGCGGTCGCCCGCGCCGCGCGAGAACTCGTGCTCGTGGATGACGAGTTGTCCACCGGCACGACGCTCGAAAACCTCGCGCGTAGCTGGCTGAGCTTGCATCCGCACGTAGAGCGCGTCGTGTTCGTGAGCCTCACGGACTGGTGCCCGCGCCGGGAGGCCATCTCAGCGGCCTTGGCAAAGCCCACGTCCTTCGTGTCGTTGGTGCGAGGTTCGTACGACTTCGCCACGTCGCCCGCTTGGAACGTGCCCACGTTGCCCGCCGTGGGCGGCAACGGAGAAGACAAGAGTGCGCTGTTGGCACGTCGCAGCGCCCGGCTGGGTCAACGCGTCGACATCGACGTCCGACAAGTGTTGAACGCCGAGCAAGTGCGCACGTCCGATCGAGTGCTTGTCCTCGGCACGGGCGAGTACCAGTTCCCGGCGGCGCGACTGGCCCTTGCACTCGAAACGCGTGGAAATCGCGTGGACTTCGGGGCGACGACACGCTCGCCGATTCTGCCGGGATTCGCGATTCAAAGCAAACTGGCGTTCGCCGACAACGTCGGTGATGGAATGCCCAACTTCGTGTACAACGTCGTTCCGGACGCGTACGACCACATCTTGGTAGCCTACGAGGGCGCCTGCACCCCCGACGCGGCGCTCCTGACGGCTTTGGGCACGCGCGCACGCGCAGTGAGACTGTCGTGAGTGTCGTCGTGTTCGCGGATCTCGATGACACGCTGTTCCAAACTCGCCGCAAACTGCGGGGGAACGAAGGGAACCTCACGCCCGCCACCGTCGATTCGACCGGCGAGCCCCACTCGTTCGCAACGCCTTCTCAAGTGGCGCTTTGGTCGTTGCTGGCTTCGAGCGGTGCCACGGTGATTCCCGTGACGGGGCGTGATTCGACGGCCATGGCCCGCGTGACGTTGCGCTTTTCGTCTTGGCGGGTACTTGACCACGGCGCGACCATCCTGAGGCCGGACGGCACCGTCGACGCAGCGTGGGCGGCCTTCGTGCGCGAGCAACTCGGAGCGTGCGCGGACATGCTCGAGCTCGTCACTCGGGAAGGCGAAGCGCTCGCGCACGAGCTCGAGTGCCGCGTGCGTCGTCACGACGTGCACGGCGTCCACTTCATGTCAGTGGCGAAGCATTCGACCGCCGATCCTTTTGCCCTCGCGAAGCTGCAAGATCGTTGGGAAGCGCGGGTGGACGGCACACCACTGCACGTTATCGCCAACGCCAACAACGTCACCGTGCTACCGCGAGCGCTCGGCAAAACCGAGGCGGTTTCGTACCTGCTCGAGCACCACTTCTCGGACGCCATCCTCACGCTCGGGCTGGGAGACAGCGTGAGCGATCTCGGATTCATGAACTTGTGCGACTTCGCGGTGACGCCGACGCGTGGTCAATTGTTGCGAGCCGTGACTTCCGTCCGCTTGCCGCAACGATGACGTTATCCGAAACGCCTTCTCTTCCCTTGAGGACGCTCATGATTGATTCGCTGTCCGACCTGCTCACCTCCACGTTTCACGCGTCCGACGTCACGGTTTTGTTACGTCCCGGCACTGTCGAACTTGTCGGGGTCGCCGAGAAGGAGGTGCTGTTGCGCTCGGGCCGCAGTTACGCGACGTTGCTCACGCCTGAAGAAGCGCCAAGCGACGTCCAAGTGAGCGCATACGAGCAAGCCCTTTCGCGAAACGCCGAACGGCTGGGCGAATTGCTCTCTTCCCTGTCGTCGACCTTGCTCGAACGCTATCCGGACGTTGTGTACGTCTCGCTGGCACGAGCAGGAACGCCGATCGGCTGCGTGTTGAGACGCCTCGCGCGCGCGAAGGGCCGCGAGGTCGCGCACTACACCCTGAGCATCATTCGAGGCGAAGGGCTGGATCTCGCAGCGTTGCGCCTCGTACGGGAACGTCATCCCACCGCTCACCTCGTCTTCATCGACGGATGGAGCGGAAAAGGCGCCATCGCCCGCACGCTCCGCGCGTCCATGCCAAAGGACGAGCGCTGGTCGCTCGCGTTGGTGAGCGATCCGGCGGGAGTCGCCGATCATCCCGCGACCTTCGCCGACCTGTTGCTGCCGCACGCGCTTCTCAACGCCACGGTCAGCGGGCTGTTGAGCCGTAGCTTCACGACGCTCCCAGGCAAGTTGCACGGTGCGCGGCTCGAGGTCGCGCTCGCTCCGCACGACCTCAGCCGCGCTTACATCGACACGCTCGAACACGTCGCGGTCCAAGCTCGCGTCGCGGTGTCGGCAATCGACGAGCAACGCCCGCTTTCAGCGCCGGGACTCGTCCTCGAAATCGCACGGTCACTCGGCGTCCGTGACGTCAACCTCGTGAAGCCGGGCGTGGGAGAAGCGACCCGGGTGTTTCTACGCCGCGAACCTGGCCACCTGCTGTTGAAGAACAAGGATCATCTCGACACGTTGCACCTCGTCAAGCTCGCTGAGCGACGCTCGGTTCCTATCACCGTTCGACCCGACTTGCCGTACCTGGCCGCCGCGTTCGTGCAGGCGGGAAGTGGCGCGTGACGACGGCGAGCGAACGACCGCTCGGCGCGAGCTTGTACGCGCCAGCCACCCGTGACGATCTCGTGGCTCTTGGTACGACGCGCTATCCGCTTTTGGACAGCCTGATTTACTGCACGGAAGACGCGGTGCGCGAGCAGGATGTGCCGATCGCGCTCGCCGCTTTGCGCGAAGCGCTTCCCCATCTCGCGTCCATGCCTGGCCCGGTACGATTCATTCGAGCGCGGAACTTGGACGTGCTCGAACACCTGCTTACCCTCGATCTGCGCGGCATCCAAGGCTTCGTGCTTCCAAAAATCCACGGCGGCAACTTGAGCGCGTACATGTCGAAGCTCGAGGATCGACCGGATCTACACGTCATGCTTACACTCGAAACGCGTGAGGCGTTGAACGAGCATGAGATGGTGCGGCTGCGCAACGTCATCTTCGAACACGGCTGGCACCAGCAGGTGCGCTGCCTGCGCATCGGCGGCAACGACTTGCTCAGCACGATCGGCCTGCGTCGTACGCCCGGCCGCACTTTGTACGAAGGCCCGCTGCAGCGAATCGTGAGCATGCTGGTCGCCGTGTTCAAACCCTACGGCTTCGCATTGTCGAGCCCGGTTTACGAAGTGTTCGACGACCTTGCTACGCTCGCGCGCGAAGTGCAACAAGATCTTGAATACGGCCTGAGCGGCAAGACGATCATTCACCCGGGGCAACTTGAAACCGTGCACCACGGTTACCGCGTTACCCAGGAAGAACTCGCCGAGGCGCACGCGATCCTCGATGAAAGCGCGCCTGCCGTGTTCAAGATGAACGGGCGAATGTGCGAACCGGCCACGCACGCGGCTTGGGCGCACGAAATCATCGAGCGAGCAAGGCACTTCGGCACGCTGTCTACCACGTCGAGTGAGGCTTTGCACTTCTGAAGCAGTTGTGATCTGTAACGAAGCCTCAACGAGTAGACTGATTCGCGAGAGTCCGACGTTGATTTCTCACTCCATACGAAACGTACTCTCAACATACTTTCCGGAGGTTCTCATGGCAGTTTCACTTAGCAAAGGTGGCAATGTCTCCCTCAGCAAGGCGGCTCCCGGGCTCAAGACCATCACGGTCGGCCTCGGCTGGGATCCACGCGCGACCGACGGACAAGAATTCGATTTGGACGGCAGCGTGTTTCTCCTCAACGCTCAAGGCAAAGTCGGAAGCGATAGCGACTTCATCTTCTACAACAACAAGAAGTCGGCCGACGGCAGCGTCGAGCACAGCGGCGACAACCGCTCGGGCGAAGGGGCGGGCGACGATGAAACCGTCATCGTGCGCCTTGATCAAGTGCCAGCAGGTGTCGACAAGATCGCCGTGTGCGTGACCATCCACGAAGCCGACGGCCGCAAGCAGAACTTCGGGCAAGTCTCCAAAGCGTACATTCGCGTCCTCAACGCCGACGGCGGCAGCGAAATTGCTCGATATGACCTCAGCGAGGACGCGAGCACCGACACGGCCATGATCTTCGGCGAAGTCTACCGAAACGGGAGCGAGTGGAAGTTCCGCGCCGTCGGCCAAGGGTACGCGGGCGGCCTAGAGCCCCTCGCCCGCAACTTCGGCGTCAACGTCTGATCGAGGCAACGCGTCTACCAGGCTGAAGGCCATCGAACGCCCGCCCCTGCACCGCGGGCGTTCGGCGCCCTGCCCGAAGGAGTCAACTTGCAAGCGTTTCAAACGGGACAAAAAGTGCCGTTACGGAATCTCACGTCTCGAACCGACCTCAGCATCAGCGTCCGCGTCACCGGCCCTGCCGCCGAGTACGACCTCATGCTGTTCGGACTGGACGAGGCTGGCCGACTGTCCGACGACCGCTACATGATTTTTTTCAACCAGCCGTCCTCGCCGGAGAACGCCTTACGCATGCAATCCGGAGCGCGCAACGAAAAGATCTTCTCGGTCGATCTTTCCCGCGTGCCCGCGCACATACGCCGGATGACGCTGGCATCCACGGTGGACGACGGCGCCTTCGCCGCGATCGACCACGCCGAGGTCACGGTGTCGAGCGCCGACGGTCCGCTCTTGACGTACCGCGTCACGGGCCGTGACTTTCAGCAGCAGAAGGCGATCATGCTCCTCGACGTGTACTTCAAGGACGTGTGGCGCGTTGCTGCCGTCGGGCAAGGGTTCAACGGGGGGCTCGCCGCCCTCGTGAAGCACTTCGGCGGTGAAGTCGCCGACACCCCGGTCGGACGACCCGCACCTCCACCTCCGCCGCCTCGACCGAGCACGCCTCCACCCGCGCCGCCCAGCGTGAGCTTGCAGAAAATCACGTTGGACAAGCAAGGCGCATCGACGAAGTTGTCGTTGCGCAAGGACGGTCAGAAAGACCCGATTCGTGTCAACCTCAATTGGGACCGTGGCGGTCCGTTGCGTGTCGGAGCGGACCTCGACCTCGGCTGCATGTACCTTTTGAACAATGGCGACCGAGGCGTGATTCAAGCGCTCGGCAACACCTTCGGCTCCGACCGCTTCGAGCCGTACATCATGCTCGACAAGGACGACCGCACCGGAGCCGCGAACGACGGCGAAAACCTCGTGATCTACCGACCCGACCTCATCCACACGGTCTTGATTTTCGCCTACATCTACGAAGGAACGAGCGACTTCACGAAAGTCAACGGACGACTGACGATGAAAGACCCTCGTGGCAATGAAATCACGGTGCGTCTCAGCAATCCCGATATGCGCCGTTTGTTCTGTGCGATCGCCTCGATCGAGAATGTCGGCGGCGAAATCAAAATCACGAAAGAGGAGCGGTACTTCGGCGGTCATCAAGACTGCGATGAATACTACGGCTTCGGCTTTCGCTGGACAGCGAGGAGCAAGTGAATCTATCCGCAGGGCAGCGGCTCCCGCTCGCCGAGCTGGGCGTGAGCGAACGCTTCGTCGTTACGGTGAACAGCTCGCTCGCGGGCACGGACTACAGCGCCTTCGGCTTGCAAGATGGCCGGCTCGCGGACGATCGGTACATGGTGTTCTACAACCAACCCGAAAGTCCCGACGGGGCGGTGCGCACGTCAGGTACGCGCTTCGACTTCGATCTTTCTCGGCTTGCCTCGAGCATCACGGAGATCGTTCTGACTGCGACGCATGACGACACGCCACTGTCGCGCGGCTCGCTCATCGTGAACCTGGGTGAGGCGAGCTTCGACGTTACAGGCGCGCTGCACGCGGAGAAAGCCGCGATGCTGCTTCGCTTTTACCGTCGCGGCGAGCAGTGGCGCGTCGAAGCCGTCGGTCAGGGCTTCGACGGCGGTCTCGCGGCCCTCGTGAAGCACTTCGGCGGGGAGGTCGCACAGGACGTACAGGACGTGCCTACACCTCCGTCGCCGCCAGTGAGTCTCGTCAAAGAGCGGCAGAAGGTCCTGCTCGACAAGGCCGCGCGCGAGCAACCTCAACTCGTCAGCTTGATCAAGACCGCCCAAGTCAGCCTCGAGAAGCGCGGCCTTGCCGACGCGCGCTACCGCGTGAAGCTCGTCCTCGACATCAGCGCCAGCATGATGAACGAGTACGCCTCGGGCGCCGTGCAAGCGCTCGCCGAACGCGCGCTCGCCCTCGCCGCTCGCCTTGACGACGATGGTGAAGTCGACGTGTACCTCTTCGGAATCCAGGCACACCGGAAAGGCAAACTCTCGCTCGACAACACGCGCGGCTTCGTGCAAGCCCTGCGCGTGCAATTCGAAGGCGGCACCCACTACGGCCCGGTCATGACCCTCGTGCGTGACGACGCCCGCGCTGAAGGCCGCGATCTGCCGACCCTGGTATTGTTCATCACCGACGGCGGCACGAGTAACCCGGCAAGCGTCATCAAGCAAATGCGTGACGCGGCGAACGAGCCGATCTTCTGGAAGTTCATGGGTATCGAGCAAGGCTACGTCAACTTCGATTTCCTCGAGAAGCTCGATGACCTGACGGGACGCCGCGTCGACAACGCGGACTTCTTCAAGGTAAAAGCTCCGATTCGTCTGCCCGACGCCGAACTGTTCGACTTGCTCGTCAACGAGCTCGATTCTTGGCAGCGCGACGCGCGACGCGCAGGCGTCTTGTAACGCGGTCTGCGAGTTCAGCCTGATCAAAGGAGCACTTATGGCCGTCAGTCTTTCGAAAGGTCAGCAAATCAGCCTCACCAAGACCGCAGGCCCGTCACTCACGCGGGTACGAATGGGACTCGGTTGGGACGGCATCATGAAGCGCGGTCTGTTCGGCTTCGGTGGCGGGCGCGTCGAGGTAGACCTCGACGCCAACGCCTTGATGTTCGACGCCGACGGACAACTTGTCGAGGCAGTGTGGTTTCGCGAGTTGCAAAACGCCAACGGCAGCGTACGTCACAGCGGCGACAACCGCACCGGTGCCGGCGACGGCGATGATGAGACCATCAGCGTGGACCTCACGCGCTTGCCACAGCACGTCACCACCTTGATCTTCTCGGTCAACAACTACTCCGGGCCGAACTTCAGCGAAGTCGAGAACGCGTACTGCCGCCTCGTCAACTTGGACGGCGACAAGGAGATCGCGCGCTACGACCTCGGCGCGCAAGGCAGCCACAGCGCGCTCATCATGGCGAGCCTCAGACGGCAAGGCAACGACTGGGTGATGACGGCCATCGGCCAGACGTCTCGCGGTCGCACCTTCCACGACAACCTGACGGACATTCGCCCGTACGTGTAACCGTCAAACGACCATCTTGCGGGTCTCACCGCATCTTTCTTCTTCGACAGGAGTTCCTCATGTCTCTTTCCCTGCAAAAAGGCGGCAACATCTCTCTCACGAAGCAAGACGCCTCGCTGACGCGCATCACCGTCGGTCTCGGTTGGGACCCGCGCAGCACGGACGGACAGCAATTCGACCTCGACGCGAGCGCGTTCCTGCTCACGGCGACGGGTCGGGTGCGCGGCGACCACGACTTCATCTTCTACAACCAGCTGCGCTCGCAAGACGGCAGCGTCGAGCACACGGGCGATAACCGCGATGGTCAAGGAGATGGAGACGACGAGGCGATCAGCATCGATCTCGCCAGCGTCCCGCACGACGTTGCAAAGATCGCCATTGCAGTGACGATCGACCAAGCGGACGCGCGCCGCCAGAACTTCGGGCAAGTCGGCGGCGCCTTCGTGCGCATCGTCAATCAAGCCAACGGGCAGGAAATGACGCGCTACGACCTCGGCGAGGACTTCAGCACCGAGACGGCGGTGATCTTCGCGGAGATCTACCGTCACGGCGGAGAGTGGAAGTTCCGCGCGGTCGGTCAAGGTTATCAAGGAGGCCTCGGTCCGCTCGCCCGTAATTACGGCGTGAACGTTTGAACTCCGAAGAAGGAACCGCGTTCAGCGCTGCCGTCCCGAGCGCCTTTGCACGCTGAAACAAGAGTTTGGTCTCGCGTTTCCCGTGTTCGCGCTGGCAATGGCTTTTTTGGTATGGCCTTTCGACCGGGGGGCTGCACACTGCTCCCGCGCTCGCATCTGGATCGCGACACGTGGGTCAACGACCCGAGGCGTTCGACGCTGGCCCGTCGTTCAAGATGCCGGCAGCGCGCGTTGAGTCAAAGGACTTCCTTCGCGCGGTCCATCAGCGTCTGCTCGGTCCACGTCCCGCTTCTCACGACCCGACCCGTGACGTCCACGCCACCCCACGTGATCTTCCAGCCGGTGCCGGGAGGTGGGCGCCGACTTCCCACCGCCTGACCGGGCACTTGGACGCGCTTGACGACGATTTCCCTGCCCTTGTGCGTATCTCGTAGCATGGGTATGAGCGTAGCGCGGCAACGCTGCACGCGGGATAAGAAAGAACTACGCGGCAGGCCAACGACAGGGCTTCTACACCCCGCCACGACTGTCGCTTAGCGAACGACAGCCGTGTGCTTCCTCGTCGGTTGTGCTCCCAGCACGCCACTTGCGCCGCGAACGTTCGACGGCGTGGGTACGGTGAGGCATGCACCGTCAACGCTCGGAGAAGGTCTGCTGGTGCAGGTCCTGAGGGCGCCGCGCGAAGAGCAAGCGCGGGACCAGGGCGTGGCGGGCAAGTTGTGGCGAGGCGGCGCGTACGTGGTTTCCACGGAGCTCGGCGCGCCGATTCCACTGGACAACCTCATGCAAGCGATGACGCACGTCGTCGAGTGGAGCGACCCGGAAGCGTTCGAACGCAACGTCGAGCACGTGCCGCGCGAAGCACTCGGGAACCTGCGAGCGATAGAGCGGGCACCGGACGCCGAGGCGTTGCCGCCTCGTTCGCCGCACGACTCGGGGCACACGTACGCGTCCTTGACCCTCAAGGGGGCGCCACGGGGACCCGGTGGTCGTCAGCAAGATCTGGGGCACAAGACGCCGAGCATCACGCTCGACACCTACCGTTTCGTGTTCGACGGCGAGAAGCGCGCACGCCGTGGACTTGTTCGAAGGCATGGCCTTGCCCCTGCCCGGATCGGCCGTCGAGGGCGGCGCGCGGCCTTCAAGTCTTCACGGCATGTCGAGCGCCTCGAGGATAGCGTGCGCGAGGTCGGCGACGTCCTGCGTGGTAGAGGCGCGCAACGCTTCGAAGCGGGCGCGTTCGGCGCGCACACCTCCGCGAAGTTCGGTCATCCAGTTGGGGCGGGTCACGCCGCGTCGATGCGTCGTGCACTGCGCGAAGCCAAGGAAGATGTCGAGCAGTTCGGCCGTGAGCGCGTGATCCTCGTGCGCGGCGGCGTGATCGAAGGCGCACACGAGGAACGGCAAGGCAGGCCAGGCGGCGCTCGAGACGTAGGCGCGTTGATGGCACAAGCTGCACCACAAGTCGTGCGCTGCGTCGAGGCGGTTCGTCGCGTCGGTGGCCCAGAGCGCTTGAAGGTAGAGGGGGATTTTCGTGGCGGGACCGTAGGCAGTGTCGAAGGACGGCCAGTCGATCGCGTTGAGCGTTTTTTGAAGGTTGGTGGTCATGCGGTTTCGTCCCGGGTCGTGCCTTCGGCTATTCCACCGCTACTACATCTCATGGCGTTTTTTCGAGGTGCGCTGCCGAGGGCATAAGCAAGAAAACCCCGTCTGAGACGCGGTTTTAAGGTTGGCTGGGGCACATGGATTCGAATCATGATCGACGCTTCCAAAGAGCGAGCCAAGCCGATTCCCCTCGATTGTATAAGGTTGGGAAAAGCCTCCCGGACGCGCTTTTTCTGCTACTCCAGATTACCTTAGACCCTTCGAGATCACACACGATTACGCGCTATTGCACCAGAACGCATCCGTGTTTTTCTTCGTCCAGCACCCCATAAAGCCCATCGACCCTGCAAGGAACAGGAAGGGACGACACGACCACAGCGAGGTCTTCCAAAGCGGCAACAACCCCTCGACCTCATCCTCGTACCCGCCAAGCGCACCGTGTACGACAAGCGACCTAGCTGTGCGATTAACAGCACGAAGGGCGTCTTTCCGACCTCCTTCCCATCGATGATGACGGCAGCGCCACCTCAGTCGGGCCGTGCTTATTCGCTCAGCGAAGGCGGTAAGAACGGACAGTTCGGCAGGTACGGTGGACAGATCGGGTCTTGGACGAAGCAGCTATCAGGCACGCATGTCATAGGTGGACTGGGCGGCGTAGGAGGTATAGGCGTTGACGCGCAAGAAGCGAGTGTCGCGGCGAGCACGATGAGCAAGGCACCAGCGGCGTGTGAAGGGATCGGCGGGCCGTCATCCTAACGAGCCGCCCGGCGTGCAGCCAAGTTAAGCCCGAGTACGCTCAGCGCTTCGTACCACGCGCTGCTGTGTCGCGCTTGACCGGCCATCCTCGGTCTTTGGTACGGCAACGCGCTTCAGGCGTTTGATCTCTTCGTGCTCGGGGGTCGAGCGAGCCTTGCGCTTGCCCGGAAAGGCGAGCGCGCCGTGCTTCTTGTCGGCAGTCACCCAGTTTTGCAGCGTGGAGCGACCCAGGCCGAGGTCTCGGGTGTTACCCTCCTGCCGGGCGAGCTCGACGGCGTTCTCCTTGAATTCTGCGTCGTACGTTTTTCGTGTTCACATGCCCAGCCTCTTTGTGATGATCGCCGTTCTTTTCGGCAACTCCGTACAGCGGGGGCAACTCCATGGCCGTGCGTGACCGCGTCGACAAGCCGGTCCTTTCGCGCATGCTCGACGCGCTTCCCCATCCGGTGCAGTTCGGCGCGGCGCTCGCCGAACTCACGCGGCTACTTGCGCCGCGTATGGTGAAGGTATGCTTCCGTACCGAATCGTGGTCGTCGGCGCGTCCGCCGGTGGCACGCAACCCCTCCTCGAACTCGCCGCGGCCCTTCCCGCTGACTTCTCCGGCAGCATCTGCGTCGTCACGCACATGCCCGCGCATACGCCCAGCCGACTCCCGGACATTCTCAGCAACGCCGGACCGCTCCACGCCACCCACCCGGAGGACGGCGAACCCCTCCGGCCCGGCCGCATCTACTGCGCGCCGACCGACCGTCACCTGCTCGTGGAAGATCACCACCTGGCCGTCAAGCAAGGCCCGAAGGAAAACCGCCACCGACCCGCCATCGACACCCTCTTCCGCTCGGCCGCGTACAGCCATGGCCCCAACGTTATCGGCGTGGTCCTGTCCGGCATGCTCGACGACGGCACGTCCGGTTTGTGGACCATCAAGCACTTCGGCGGCACCGCCGTGGTGCAAGACCCCAGGGACGCCGAATTCGACTCGATGCCGCTCAGCGCGCTCAACCAGGTGAACGTCGACCACACCGTCCGTGCCCGTGACCTCGCCACGCTCCTCACGCGTCTCGTCGGCGAGCCCGTGCCGAACGCGGGGGAAGTGAACGTGCCTGACGACGAACGACGGCGCGTGGAAATCGAAGTGAGCATCGCCAGGCGAGACAGCGCCTTTCGCAAAGGCATCATGGACTTCGGGAAGGTGACGCCGCAGACCTGCCCGGAGTGCGGCGGGGTGCTCGTGCAAATCAAGGAAGGCGGCTTTACCCGTTACCGCTGCCACACCGGGCACGCGTACACGGGCGACACGTTGCTCGCGAGCGTGACAGAGCACGTGGAGGAGACGCTGTGGCGCGCCATGCGCACCTTGGAGGAAGCGACGATGCTGTTGGAAAACACCGGCACGGAACTCGAAGAAAGCGGCAACGCGCGCCTCGCACGTGAATACGCCCGTCAGGCACGACAGGTGGAAGCGCGAACGCGCGCGATCTTTGACGCCATCACCCCCAACGAGACGCTCAGCGCTCAGCGCCTCAAGCAGCACGCCGAGCAGGACGGCGACGAGTCGACTTGAACCGATGGAAACGCGGCCATTCGAACGTCACGCGCTTCACGTGCACGCCGTTCGAATGGCCGCGCCAAGTCAACGCCCCTCGTTTTCTTCTGCCTCGCCGCTCGTCACGTCCTTGACGACCTCCTCGAGAATCGAGGTGATGTTCTCCAGCGTCATGAGGTGCACGGCCTGCTGCCCGTCCGTACTCAAGACCGGCCACGCCTCCACCTTCATCTTCTGCACGCCCACGCCGGGCACGTCGAGGTCGATGACGTGGTTGGTGAGCGGCACGTCCGTCAACACCATCTCGGACAGCTTCGCGCGCAACTCCCACGAGTCGAGTTGCTGACGGCCCAGACTGCCCAGGTCGTACACAGGCCGCGCGCGGGCCTGCTCGGGAGACACGCGCAGCAAATCGTAGAGGGCCTTATTGGCCGTGATGACCCTCAGGTCGTCGTCGAACTCGACCATCGGGATGATGATGCAGTTGAGCAGCGCTTCCGAGTGCAGCACCGACTGGTCGAGCTTCGCCTCGATTTCCTTGACCGAGTCGATGTTCGTGAAGGCAACGACGACTCCGTCGATGAAGTTATCGGCGGTGCGGTACGGATTGATGCGCATCAAGTACCAGTGGTCGTCGAGGGTTCGCACTTGCGCTTCGTGCGGCAACAGCGTTTCCAGCACGGCGGTCACGTCCTGCTCCAAGTTCACGTCGCGTAACTTCACGTTGAGGTCCCCGACGTGCCGTCCGACGTCCGACCCGATGAGGTTCATCACCCGCGTGATTTGAGTCGTGAAGCGTTTGATGCGCAAGTCGTTCCCGAGGTACAGCGTGGCGATGCCCGCGCTTTCCAGCAAGTTCTTGATGTCATCGTTCGCGCGCGCGAGGTCGTGGATGACGCCTTGATGCTCGGCGTTCGTGGTGAGCAACTCCTCGTTGACGGATTGCAGTTCCTCTTTGGACGTCAGTAGTTCCTCGTTGGTGCTTTTGAGCTCCTCGATGGTCGTTTGGTACTCCTCGTTCGTGCTGCGAAGCTCCTCGTTGGAGATGACGTTTTCCTCCATCGTCGCCCGCAAGGTTTCACGCAGGTGCTGCACTTCCCGCGTGAGTGCCTGCACTTGATCGATTTGCTCGGGCGTGGCTGGCACCGCTTCCTCCGCGGGCCGCTCTTGAAAGACGACCAGCAGCGTGTCTTGCGCCTGTGCTTCCGGGGACTGAACGGGGTGCACCGTCACGTCGAGCACGAGTACTTCGCGGTCTTCATCTTGCCGAACGTCGCGCAAGGTCACGGCGCGCTTCTCGCGCGTGGCCCGCCGCATGGCGGATGCCAACTCGAAGCGCATCCCGTCGTGCGTCATGTCGAGCACGTTCACGGTGCCGCTCGATCCGGACGGCAGTTCCAGGAAGCGGCTGGTGCGGCCGGTCACGTACAAGATGTCGCCCTCGGCGTTCACCACCACCGCCGGTGGCGCGTACATGGCCAGCAGCAAGCGCTCCACGGGAGACGGCAAGTGATAGGTGCGGGCCGCGCGACGTTCCGGTGGCTGCGCTTGGGACAGCCGTGTGGAGGGCGAGCGAACCAAGATCAGCCCCACAGGCAGCGTGTTCACCGCGCCCAGCTCTCTTAGGTAGATCTTCCAGCGTGAATCGAGCGTCTGGAAGCGCTCATCGTGCGACCCCGTCGTTTCACTCACCCCGAGAAGCAGCAGTCCGTTCGGTTGCAGGGCGTAATGGAACACCGACAGGATCTGCTGTTGCAAGTCGGCGTTCAGGTAGATCAGCATGTTGCGGCACGTCAGCAAGTCAAGCCGCGTGAAGGGTGGGTCGTTGAAGGTGTTGTGCAGCGCGAACACGATCAAGTCGCGGAGCACGCTGTTGACGTGGTAGCCGCCGCTGGTCGGCGTGAAGTACCGCCGCAAGCGCTCGGGCGTGACGGTCTGCTCGATGCTTGCCGGGTAGAGGCCCGCGCGGGCTTTGTCGATAGAGCGCGGGTCGATGTCCGTCGCGAACACTTGAATGCCCGTCGGTCCGCGCCACTCGGGTTCCTGAGTGAGTTCGTGCAGCACCATCGCGACGCTGTACGCTTCCTCGCCGCTGGCGCACCCGACGGTCCACGCGCGAACGGCTTCCCCGCCGCGCTCGTCGCGCGTGAGCGTCATTCGCAAGTGCGCCTTGAGGCGTTCGAACGCCTCGGGGTCGCGGAAGAAGCTGGTGACGTTGATGGTGAGGTCGTCGAACAGCGCGTCTACTTCGCTCGGGTGCTGCTGCAGGAACTGGTGGTACTGCGCGAGGGAGTCGAGGCGGTGGCTTTTCAAACGGCGGTCCATGCGGCGCAGCAGCGTGGCGTGCTTGTAGCGGGTGAAGTCCTGCCCGGTGCGTTCCCGCACGAGCAGCAGCACCCGTTGAAGGTCCGCGCTGGACGCTGCTGGATCGCTTTGCAGCAAGCGTTCGCGCGTGACGCGTTCCAGCAGATGTGACGCGAGTTCGTCCGCGGGCCGCACTTCATCCACGACGCCCGTCGCGATGGCGCTCGTGGGCATCGCGGGATAATCGGCGGTCGTGGGATCCTGCGCGAGCACCAACCCGAAGTTCTCTTTGATGGCGCGAACACCGCGCGTGCCGTCCGAGCCCATCCCGGACAGAATCACCGCGACCGCGCGTTCCCCGACGTCCGCCGCGAGACTCGCGAGGAACGCGTCGATGACGCGTCCCTCCGCCACGTCGAGGTCACGCAGCAGCAACGTGCCGTTCATGACGGCGAGGCTGAAGCCCGCCGGGATGACGTACACGTGATCCGGTTCGACGCGCAGACCATCCTCGATCAACTCGACGGGCAAGGACGTGCAACGGCGCAGCAAGTCCGGCATCAAGCTTTCTCCGTTCGGGCTGAGGTGCGTCACCACCACGAACGTCATGCCGCTTCCAGGCGGGAGGCCCAGGAAGAACCGCTCGTACCCGTCGAGGGCCCCGGCGGACCCGCCGAGCGCGACGATCCTGGTGGGCGGCGTGGGGGACAGGGCGGCCTCGGTTGAGCTGGGTGCGGCGGTATTCGGCGGTCGGTTCGAGTCGTCGGTCATGAAGTTCCTTTGCGAGGCGCGCGTGCCGAGCGGCGGGCATAGCGTCGCTTAGGAAACAGCGAGGTTACCTTGCAAGTCACTGTACCATCCGGACGTGAGGGAGCGGCGCGAGGCGCGGGCCGTTCGAAGGGCCGTCGCGACCTGCGCCTTCCCTTTTTCTGCTAGACTTCACAAAATTTCCTACGATTCAGGCGGATGCGGGACCGTCGAAAGGACCCATGAACGACGAGACGACGCCCGCCTTGAACACATTGCGAGAAACGGCCGAGCAGAAGCTGAAGGAAACGCCGCCGTTCGTGCTGCCGGACACGCCGGACGTCTTGAAGCACGAACTGTCCGTGCATCAAATCGAGTTGGAACTGCAAAACCAACAGTTGCGCGAAGCCAACATGGAGTTGCAGCGCACACAGGATCGGTACGTGGAGTTGTACGATCACGCGCCCGTCGGGTACTTCACGCTCGACGACCAGGGCATCATTCGCGAAGCGAACGTGCGCACGACGCGCCTGCTCGAGATGGAACGGTCACGGCTGCTGGGCCGTCGGCTTTCCCAATTCACGGCACCTGAATCCCGCACGCTGCTCGCCATGCTGCTGCCGCGCCTGCTGGCAAGCGCGGAAGTCATCGTGGCGGAACTGCACCTGCAACGCGCGGACGGCAGTTCCTTCCCGGTGCGGTTGGAAGGCCGGACGCCCGCATCCGGCGGGTGCCTCATCGCCATGACGGACATCACGACGGAAAAGAACGCGCAAGCGGAATTGTTGCACTTGAACGAAACGTTGGAGCAGCGAGTCCGGGAACGCACCGCCAAGATGCGCGAAGTCAACGATGAACTCAAGGCCGTCACCCTCAGCATCAGCGAGGACTTGATGGTGCCGCTTCGCCGCGTCTCGTCGCTCGCGGACGTGCTGCGTCGCGACGGGCTCACCTCGAGCGGCACGCACGCCGAGCACTTCAGTCACGTGTTCCGCTCGGTGGACCGCCTGGAGGAGCTCGCGCACGCCTTGCTGGAGTACACGCGCGCCTCGCAAACCCGCGTGCGGCTCGCGCCGCTCGACTTGAACCGCGTCTTCCAGGAAGTCGCGAAGGACGTGCGGCCCCGCATGCAAGGCCGAACCGTGCACCTGACCCATGACGCGCTGCCGGTCGTGCTGAGCGACAGCAGCGCGATGCAACTGGTGTTCTTCAAGGTGTTGGACAACGCCTTGAAGTTCACGGAGACGCGCAGCGAAGCGCGCATTCACGTGAGCGCGCAAGAGTCGGAGTCGGAGTTCATCGTGCGCTTCACGGACAACGGCGTGGGGTTCAACAACCGCCATCGCGACAAGCTCTTCCAGATTTTCAAGCGCCTCCACCCCGAATCGGCGTTTCCCGGCGCGGGCATGGGTCTCGCGATCGTCCGGCGGGTGTGCGGCCGCTTCGGGGCGCGCGTGTGGGCCGAAGGGAAGGTGGACGGCGGCGCGACGTTCTTCATCGGGTGGCCCAAACAACCGACCCTGCTGGAGTGACGCCGCCTCGTTGACCGTCACGTGCCCGTCATTCGTGTTCGTCGGTGTGCCCGTGCGACACGTTTAGCAGGCGGTCGTGCCCGAGTTGCCCGGCGCGCAAAGCGTCTTGCCGAAGGCGTCGCGCTCGTTCGCGCGTTTCGCGGGCTTCTTCTCGGTACGCGGCCGCAACGTCCAATTGATCGGCTTCTTCGGTGTGCTTGGCGAGGTGATCGAGCAGCATGGTCTTCTCGTCGAGCGCGCGAACGGCATTCCACACGCTCGCTTCGATCGAGCCGCGCAGTTCTCCCAACAAGCTCGAGGGGCTGTACGCGTGCCCGGTGTGGCAGCGAAAGCGCAGCAAGTTGCCTTCCTTCAAACCGACCATCACGCCGTGACACTCCGGGCAGGTGAACGTAGAAGGTGAGCCGTATTGAAGCAAGCCTGCTTCGAAGGGGTTGTCGCCGCTGGCGATGCCGACTTCCAATTCGAGGCGCTTCCAGTCGTCATTCATCGATGAAACCTCCTTCTGCGAAGCGAGCGGTGCGTGCAGCAGGCGCTGCACGGCCAGAGCGATGCTCGCCGCGGGCACCATGGCGTCCACGTTGACTTCCCGCAACGCGTTGAGGGGCATGTCGCTGTACGCGGCGTCCTCCGGGTGCTGCACGACCGCGCGACCACCAAGCTGCTTGATGGTCCACAAGCCGGACGTGCCGTCGTCGAGCATGCCGCTGAGCAGCACGCCGATGACGCCGTGGCGATGGGTGTACGCGGCCGAGCGGAACAGCACGTCGATGCTGGGGCGCGAGCGATTCTCTTTAGGTCCGCGCGACAACTTCACGCGGTCCTGCCCGACCAGCAAGTGATGATCGGGCGGCGCAACGAGAATGTGGCCTGGTTGCAGCACGTCGCCGTGCCGCGCGTGCCGCGCAGGTAGGGGACCGCTGCGGGCGAGAATGCCGGGCAAGTGACTGGGGAAGTCCGGAGAGACGTGAACCACGACGAGAACGGCGGCTGGGAAGTCGTGGGGAAAGTGCGCGACGAGTTCCCGCAGGGGATCGAGTGCGCCAGCGGACCCGCCGATCACGACGATGGAAGCAGGGGGCATGCGTCATTGTCGGTCGAAGGATGTTGAGCGAGGTGCGCCTTTGCCTCGCGTGCGTTCAGGATGAAGAGCCGCACGGTCGATGCAATGCGAACCGACGATGAGCAAGGCGTTCCCTTCGCCCTCCACGCGCACGGTCAAATCGCCGATCCGCGCGTCGCCCCCCAAGGGTGCGTGGTACCGCTGCTTGACGTGCGCCGATCCCGTTCACGTCGCGCGGCCTCGTGCGAGCTGCGCACTTCAAGTACCACCGCCGCGCCGAGGAACGCACGTGTTCCCGCGAAAACGTGGAGCACGCCGCGTTCAAACGCCTGCTGGTCGAACGACTCACCCATCACGGCAAGTTCACGGCTCGTTTCCGTTGCACGTGCTGCGGCAACGCGCAAAGCCGAACGTACCGCCTCTCGCCGACCGCGGTCGTGCGCGAGGAAGTCGCGATTCCCCCGTTTCGCGCGGACGCCGCTGTCCTCGAAGACGGCGTGGTGCGCGTCGCGGTCGAAGCGTATTGGACGCATGCTGTCAGCGCCGAGAAAGGCACGACTTTAGCGTCGAAGTGGCTCGAAGTCGACGCGTTTCCGGACGGTCTCGCCGATGACAAACCGCCGGAGCTTCGCGTGTTGGACTCCAACTTCTTCTCCGGCAAGCCGTGCGCACACTGTCAAGCGCTGCAAGATTCACGCGACGAGCAAGAACAACGCGAACGGGAAGTGCACGAAGTGCGCTTGCATGCACATGTCGAAGCGGAACGTCGCCGAGAAGGGGAAGAACGGCAGCGGGAAACCGAACGGCACGCGCTGATGCTCGCCGCGCGGGCGCGACTGGCGGCGGGAACGGGAACGGGAAGTATCAGCTTCCACTCCAGCCAATTGATTGAACTCGCTCCGACCGTTAGCAGCCTGTCCTACTCCACCGTGCAGTCGTTCATGTACGAAACCAGCAAAAGAACAGTACTTGCCAGCACCGAGCAGAACGGAAAGTTCCTACTGCACCTTGTTGTCTACTGCAATCAAGAGTTCCCTGGGCATGCTGATGAGACCCAACGGTACGGCCTGGTGGTTTCGCTCGAGCACGAAGACGCCCAGATACAGCTGTACCAAAGCGTTCAACAAACCGTCGTCACCGACGTTCGTGTTCGGACCCGAGTGCGTGTATGACAAGTCGATCGGCTCATCTACAGATTTGTCGAGAGGCGCTTGGGCTAGGCGACACCGGGGTCAACTTCTATTGCACCAATCAGTGCAGAAGTACGCTACCAAGCGAAGCTGAAAAGAAAGAAAACCGCGCTCTAGAGCGCGGTTTTCAGTTGGCTGGGGCACATGGATTCGAACCATGATCGACGCTTCCAAAGAGCGTTGTCCTGCCGTTAGACGATGCCCCAACGCGGTGTTACTTGCAGGACGGCCTCCTCAGAGGCATGGGAAGTATAGCGAGGAGGCTTTCATAGGTCAAGGGGGGCGAAGCGGAGGCAAATCTGGCGTCATGCTCCGCCCTCTAGGCTGAACTCGTGAGATTTCTGCCTCCTCTCGTCGTCTTGTCTCTCGTCAGTTCCGTGGGAGCGGCGACATACCCGGCGTTCAGCCTCAAGTTCGTCACGAACGAGCCGCGCATCGAGAAAGGGCGGCTCGTGGAGGACACGATCGCCAAGCGCTACCCGGTGAACGCGGCGCTCGTCGCGCGTTCGCAGCGCATCGGGCGTCTTTCGACGGATCTGCTGCCGAGGTTGTCGCACACTTTCAACGTCATCGAGCAGAGAAAACCGAAGGAAGCGTACTTCGTCAACGACGAAGGCCGCTGGATCGCGCGGCAGCAGACGGGATGGGTCGTGGACCGCCGCGCCACGAAGGACAACATCTTGAAGGCCATCCAAGCCGGAAGGCACGAGGCCGAGATCGTGCTGAGACGCGTGGAACCCAAGCGCTCCGTGCGCGATTGGGCGCGGGCGGGAATTCTCCATCACGTCTCGGGCGGCGAATCGAACTTCGCGGGCAGCCCGTCGTTTCGCGTGAAGAACATCCTCGTGGGCGCCAAAAAGTTGGAGGAACGGTACGTGAAGCCGAGCGAGGAGTTCGACTTCAACGCGTACGTCGGCGAGATCGACAAGAAAAACGGCTTCGTGCCCGGCTACGTGATCTCGGGCGGAACGCTGGAAAAAGAGGATGGCGGCGGGATTTGCCAAGTGAGCACGACGATTTTTCGCGCGGCGTATCAAGGCGGCTTTCCGATCACGGAGCGCCACGAGCATTCGCACCGCGTGAAGTACTACGACCCGGTCGGGTACGAGGCGACGGTGTACGCGCCCAGCAAGAACTTCAAGTTCAGGAACGACACGAAGGCGCCGTTGTTCATCCAGGCGTCCTGGGACTTGCGGAGCAGCACCTTGCGCTTCGACATCTTCGGCGCGAAGCCGAACCGGAAAGTCACAGTGTCGAGGCCCGTCGTGACGAGTTTCAAGCCGCCAGCCAAGCCGTCGTACACGGCGGACCCGAATCAGGCGAAGGGAACGCGGCGTCTCGTGGACGTGCCGATGCAGGGCATGAAGGCCGCGATCACGCGCCGCATCGTGCAGGCCAACGGCGAGGCGCGCAAAGACCGCACGGTGAGCGTCTACGAGCCGTGGGGCGCGGTGTACGCCGTGAACCCGCGCGACAAGCGCCTCAAGGCCCAAGCGTCGAATTGAAAGCTTCGTTCGCAGAGCGGCGGCGCGTGACGCGCTATGCTGGCGAGTCGTGACGGCGAAGACGCGCTTCAAAACTCTGTACGACCTCGTGAAGTTCGAGCACACCGTGTTCGCGTTGCCGTTCGCGTACGCTGGCATGCTGCTGGCGTCCATGCAGGCGCTCGGCAGGCCGTGGCCGGGCCTCGGAGTCGCTCTGTGGGTGACGTTGGCGATGGTGGGTGCGCGGACGGCGGCGATGGCGGCGAACCGTCTCATCGATGCGCGCATCGACGCCTTGAATCCTCGAACGGCGAATCGGGAAATTCCGAAGGGCAAGGTGACGCCGCGTCAAGCGACGTGGTTGACGATCGCGAGTTTGGCTGTTCTGGCGTTTTCGGCGTGGCAGCTCAATCCGTTGTGTCTCGCCCTCATGCCGATCGCGGTGGTCTTCCTCATCGCGTATCCGTACACGAAGCGCTTCACGTGGCTGTGCCACGTGTGGTTGGGCGTGACGGACGGCGCGGCGGCGGCGGGAGGTTGGATCGCCGTGACGGGTCGCTTCGACTCGGGCGCGTGGCTGTTGTGGCTCGTGGTGATCGTGTGGATGGTGGGGCTCGACGTCATTTACGCCACGCAGGACGTCGATTTCGATCGTCGCCATGGAATCAAGAGCATTCCGGCGCGTTTCGGAGTGCCGAGCGCCCTGGGCATCGCGAGAATCTCGCACCTGCTGACGTTTCTCGCGCTCGTGGCGGTGGGCGTGGCGACGGCGGCCGCGTGGCCGTACTTCCTGGCGACGCTCGTCATGGGCGGCATTCTGGCGTACGAGCACGCGATCGTGAATCCCAAGGACTTGACGCGGGTGAACGTGGCGTTCTTCGACGCGAACATGTGGTTGTCGTTGACGATGCTGGTGGGCGTCGTGGCGGACGTGGCGTGGCGAGCGTTGACGTGACCTCGGAGTTGGCGCGCGCGCGCGCGGCCTTTCGTGAGGGAGAGGACCGCGAGGCGTTGGCGTTGCTTCGGCGCGCGAGGGACGCGCAGGAAGCGGGCTCGGTCGGGTGGGCGTCGCTGGAGCGCCTCGTGGGACTCGTGCTGATTCACATGCAACGCGAGGTGGAGGGAACGTTCGCGCTGGAGCGTTCGGACGCGGTGCTGGACGCGGCGGGCGCGCCGACGCCGACGCTGGAAGGCTGGGAGACGTCCTAGAATGGCGTTCATGGTGCTCGAAAGTTCCGCCGAAGAGTTCACGACGCGTTACGCGGCGCACGCGGCGCAGGGTGTGTTGTACCCGGGCGTGGAGGGCAGTCCGCTGTTGGAGTTCGAGGCGGGGGGAGTCGTGCTCTACCTCTTCGATCGTTCGGGGCCGTACGCGGCGTTGCCGGGACCCGCCAGGATGGTCGTGCACGCGGTCGCGAAGGTGTTGGAGGTCGTGGGGTCCGGCGAAGAGTCCGAGAGCTTGACGACGACGGGAATTTCCTCGGTGGAGGGCGTCGGGTACGTCGTGCAGGTGTCACGGAACGTGTGCGTGGTGCAGGCGCGTGTTCCGCTGGTGCTTGGCAGTTTCACGGCGCTTTCGCAACTGAGCGTGGGAGATTGGGTGCGCTTCGATTCTGAGGCGCCTCTTCATGGTTTTTTAATCTCGTAAAAATGAGAGGGGCAAAAGAACGCTGTGTCATAAATATGAAATGAAAGATTTCATAGACTATTTACACTGCCTCTCATGTCCGACGACTCGCCTTCCTCGCTCGTTCCTGTTCGGAGTTCCGAGCGGCACCATATCTGCGCTCTTTTCGCGGATGTGGTAGGAAGCACGCGGTTGTCACAAACGCTTCCGTTGGAGGCTTACTACGAAGTCATGGTGGAGGCTGTCCAACTTCTCATCTTGTCGTGTGCCGCGAACGGAGGTGACGTGTTGCAGCATCAGGGCGATTCGGTGTTGGCGTTGTGGGACGCGCGCCACACTCCTCATGCGCTCGAAGCGGCCTTCGCGTTGCATGACCGTCTCGGACGTCTCGTGGTAGCGAAACAAAGAGGATTGCACTTGCAGTTGCACGCGGGCGTCGCTTGTGGCGAGGTGATCTTCGGCGAAATCGTTGGGGCACGCTCGGCGTACGGAACACCGCTCAACCTCGCCAGACGCCTGTGCGACTTGGCGACGCCCGGAGAAATTTTGCTGTGCGAGGAAACGACGCGCCGCGTTCCTCCTACCCTCGTTGACGCGGGGCGTAGGGAGGTGCCGCGTGGATTTCCGCCCGTTATGATCTCGCGGTTGTTGTACTCACCTTCGAGAGGGGACATGAAAATAGGTTAAGTGAAGGCTCTCACCTTCTCATGAGAGCCGTTTCTAGACTGCAGGCATGGAACGCAAGCCGCTCGTGCTGGTCATCGAAGACGAAAAGGACATCGCCCGCTTCATCGAGCTCGAACTCGCTGCCGAGGGCTATGCGACCGAAGTTGCCTTCGACGGCGTGACGGGACTTTCCAAGTTCCGCGAAGTCAGCCCCGACCTCGTCATCCTCGACCTCATGCTGCCCGTCCTCGACGGGCTCGAAGTCGCGCGCCGCATTCGCAAGACCTCCAACACGCCCATCATCATCCTGACCGCCAAGGACAACATCCAAGACAAAGTCGAGGGCCTCGACTCGGGCGCCGACGACTACCTCGTCAAGCCCTTCTCCATCGAGGAGCTTCTCGCGCGCGTGCGCGCCCACCTGCGACGCGTCAACCCCGCCGTCACCGGTGAAGTTCGCGTCGCCGACCTCGTCATGAACCTCGACGGCCGCGAAATCTTTCGCGGCGGACGGCGCGTCGAACTGTCGGCGAAGGAATTCGAACTGCTCGAACTGCTCGCGCGCAATCCCGGCAAGGTCTTCTCGCGCTTCGAGATCGAAGAGAAAGTCTGGCCCGAGTACACGGGCGGCAGCAACGTCGTTGACGTGTACATCGGCTACTTACGACGCAAGCTCGAGGAAGGCGGCGAGCGCCGCCTCATTC
Organism: Deinococcus yavapaiensis KR-236; assembly: GCF_003217515.1. Taxonomy (NCBI): domain Bacteria; kingdom Thermotogati; phylum Deinococcota; class Deinococci; order Deinococcales; family Deinococcaceae; genus Deinococcus; species Deinococcus yavapaiensis. Next base: position 40,194 of record NZ_QJSX01000019.1, read on the forward strand.
ACACCGTGCGCGGCGTCGGATACGTGCTGCGCGAAGAGTGAGGTTCGGGGACGAGGTGCGCGCCGCCTCGTCCCGCTCACGCTCTTCCACTACCCTGTAAAGCATGAAGCTTCGCTGGCGCCTCACCCTCTTTTACACGACGCTTCTGGCATTGGTGCTGTCCATCATCGGCTTCGCGGTCGTGCACAACTTGCGTTTCGTTTTGGAGAGCAACGCGCGCGAGCAACTCAAGACGACGTACCTCAACATCAGCCGTGAAGGACTGCGGCACCTCAAGTCCGACAACACCGACCTCACGCTGCCCGTCTCGACGGACCTCCTGACGGCGGTGGACGTCATTCCCAACGTCACGCCCGAGAACTTCCGGGCGCTGCCGTGGTCGACTGTGCAAGCGCTCAAGCAGCCGTACTACGTCTCTTCGAACTTGCAGCCCGACACGCCGCGCCGCGCGAATCAAGCGCCGTTCGCCTTGACGCGCGAGGACTTCGAGCGCTTGAAGACCGAACCGCTGTACATCCTCAAGCGGGCGTCCGTGCTGCGCTCCACGTCCACCGACAAGCGCGTTCCCGTCATCATGCTGATCGGGTTCTTCCCCTTGGACCGAGAGACGGACGCGACGATCTTCGACGGTCAAGTGCAGCCGTCCACTGGCATCTTGTACATGGCGTTCGACCTCAGCCCCACCTACGACGTCATCCGCCTTCTCCAGCCGATCGTGCTGCTGATTTCGATCGTCGGAGTGATTCTCGCCGGGGTCTTCGCGTACCTCTTGGCGGGCCGCGCGCTCAGGCCGCTGAAGTTCGTGCGTGACGCCGCCGAGAGCATCTCCGAGAAGACGCTGCGCCGCCGCGTGCCCGAGCCGCCGACCGGAGACGAGGTGCAGGACTTGGCGCGCGCGCTCAACTCCATGCTCGACCGTCTGGAGAACTCGTTCGAGGCGCAGCGACGCTTCACGTCCGACGCCAGCCACGAACTTCGCACTCCCGTCACGGCGATCAGCGGGCACGCGGGCTACTTGCTGCGGCGCACGAATCCCAGCGCGCAGCAAAGCGAGAGCCTCACGATCATCAAAAGCGAAGCGGACCGCCTCTCGAAGCTCATCGCGTCGCTGCTGGAACTCGCGCGCAGCGACTCGGGCGTCAATCCGTTGCGGCGCGAGCGCATGCTGTCGCTCATCTTCCTCGACGACATCAGCCGAGAGCTGCGACCCGTCGCGCAAGCGAGCGGCGCCGAGATTCGCACGGGCGGCGAGAACGTGGAGTTCGCCGCCGACTCCGACAAGTTGCGGCAAGTCATGATCAACCTCGTCTCGAATGCTCTCAAGGCGGGCGCGAAGGACGTCATGCTGTCATCGACGAAAGAAGGCAGCGAGTTGCTGCTGCGCGTCGCCGACGACGGCCCGGGCATTCCGCCCGAGCACCTCGCGCGGCTCTTCGACCGCTTCTACCGCGTGGAGGAATCGCGGTCGCGCGACGTCGGCGGTTCGGGTCTCGGGCTGGCGATCACGAAGTCCATCGTGGACGCGCACGACGGCATCATCTGGATCGAAAGCGCCGTCGGCGAGGGAACGATCGTGTACGTCAAGCTTCCGATCGTGCGGGTGAGCGAGGAGCTTGCCGAGGAAGTGGCGTGACGCTTACTTCTTCAAGCGGCGCAACGCCTCCTCGGGGCTGATCGCTCCTTTTTCCAGCAAGGTCAGCGCCTCGTCCTTCGGGTCGGGCAAGTCGGGCTCGTAGCCGATTCCGCGAAGCATCGCGTCGAAGCGGGCGCGAACCGTCGGGTACGACACGCCGAGGATCCGCTCCACCTCCTTGAGGTTGCCGCGCACCTTGATGTACAGGCGCAGGAATTCGAGGTTCTCCGAGCTCAGCAGCGCGAACTCGTTGAGCTCGAACTCGCCTCGCACGGTCACGTCGGCGTTGGGGAAGCGAAGTTCGATCACGACGGGCGCTTCCTTGACGCCGGGAAAAGGAATGGGGAGCGGTTTGGACATGGGCCTCCTCAGGCGAGCTTCCCTTCGAGGGAAGCGTTGAACGTCGAAACTCAGGTTAACGCCGAAACGCCCCCCTTGGAGGGGGGCTTCTCGAGGCGGGGGAAGCTCACGCCACGATCACGAGTTGCAGTTCGTTGCCGTCGCTGTCCTCGGATTGCAAAAGCGGACCGATGGGCGGGTTGCTTTTGAGCAGCAGCCTCAGCGCTTCGGGCGTCATGCCTTGGCGTTCGAGCAGCTTCCACGCGAGGGGCGGCAAGAGCTTGTCCGCGTGCTCGGCGAGGGCGAGGGGAATGTTCACGGTGAACTCGTTGCCGTCGCTGTCTTCGCCCGAGGCGCGCAAGGTACGGCCCGGCTTGCCGCTCGCCGCGCCGCGCGCGCCCATGGAGCCTTCGAGGGCGCTTTCGACGACGCTGGAGATGCGCTGCCCGAGGTCTTCGAAGCCGAAGGAGAAGTCGCCCTTGGGGAAAGGAGTGCGGCGTCCGCCCACCACGAACGAGGGCGTCGGCGACAGCGTGGCCAGCAGCAGGTCGGCGACCTTGTCCACGCCGAAGTCAGGAGCGTTCAGAAGGCCGAAGACGTGCGGTCGCGCTTCTTCGGACAGGGCCAGTTTCGGCGAGAGGGCTTGGAGGAGTTGCGCGGCGTCGTCGTGGCCGAGGCGACCTGCGGCGACGAGTTCGAGGATTTTCGTGATGCGTTCTTTCATGCGTGGAACCCTTTCAGACGGTCACGAGGCGGGCGTTGCCGCCCTGCACTTTGAGGTCGAGGTGCGCGTTGCCTTCGCCGAGCACGCCTTCGTACGAAGCGCTGACGAAGTCACGGGAGGTCTTCGTGACGTCGAGACCGCTGGCGCTGAGGTTGCCCGCGACGACGTCGCCGCGGAAGCGCACGCTGGACGCCGCGCCGAGTTCGAGGTTGAGGTTGCCGCCCTGCACCTTGACGCTGTGCTGCCCGCCGTTCAAGGTCGCGCGCCACTTGAGGTTGCCGCCCTGCACCTTGGCCTGCACGCCGAGCGCGTCGGCGAGGGTGAGGTTGCCGCCTTGCACGACCGCGTCGACGGTGGCGACCAGCGGATCGAGGGTGAGGTTGCCGCCTTGCACTTTGGCGGTCACTTCGGCCATGTCCGCCGGGATGACGAGGTCGGCGCGCAAGTTGCCTTCTTGGGTGAAGCCGTTCAGCACGCGCTCCAACCAGTTCGAGCCTTTTTCTTCCCATTGCAGCGGCGTGCGGGACACGCGCCAGCCTTGCGGCGATCCGACGAGTTCGAGACGGTCGGGCTGCGAGGCCGTCAGCATCGGTTGGGTGACGCCGTGATCGACGCGAACGGTGAGGCTGAAGCCTTGCACGTTGAGGTACAGGCGCGACGGCACTTCGCCGTCGTAGCGGTAGCTCATGACCTCGGTGCGAACGGGCGCGGCGGACGTCGCGGCGAGAGAACCGCTCGCTTCGTCGGTCCCGCTCGTAGCGTTCACGTCCTCGACACCTTCGTCGGCGGCGGAGGTCGTGCGGGCGGGTGCTCCGACGAGCTTGGCGGCTTCGTCGGCGGTGAGTTTGCCTTCGGCGACAAGTTGCTCCACCCGGCTCCGAAACTGTTCATCCTGATTCATACCTACCTCCTGCTTCTTTGTAAACCCTAGCTTGCTATTTTGTCAACTTACGTTTCATAGGCTTTTTGGCGTAGCGTTTCAAGGGCAGAAGGCGCGACAATGCCCGTCGTGATCCTTCGAACCGGAAGCCTCGTGCTGTACAAGTCGAAACCCGCCCGCGTCGAGGAGGTCAGCGGCGACAAACTCGAAATCTCGACTCCTTCCGGACGCGTACGCGTGCGGCCGAAGGACGTCGTGGAACTGCACCCCGGCCCCGTCGCGAACCTCGACGTCTCGATTCCGAGCGGCGATCCCCGCGACGCGTGGGACCTCGTGGAAGGCGAGACCTTCAGCTTGGCCGACCTCGCCGACCTCGCCTTCGGCTCGTTCACGCCCGGCGCGGCCCTCGGCGTGTGGAACTGGCTGCAAGACGGAACGTACTTCGAAGGCGGCGTGGACGGCGTGAAACCTAAGTCGCCCGGAGCGGTGCAGGCGACCTTGGACGCGCGCGAAGCAAAGGACCGCGAGGCGCGCGAGTGGGACGACTTCATCGCCGCCCTGAAGCGCCGCGACGTCACGGACGCGCGCAAGCTTGCCGACGTCGAGAGCCTCGCCTCGGGGCGCACCTCCAAGTCGCGCGTGCTCACCGCCCTGGGTCGCCTCGAGACCCCGCAAGAAGCGCACGCCCTGCTGCTCGACCTCGGCGTGTGGACTGAGACGCGCAATCCACATCCGGAGCGCGCGGGCGTCTCCACGAAAGACGTCGCCCTCCCCTTTCCCACCGCGCCGAGCGAAGACCGCCTCGACCTCACGCACTTGAGCGCGCTCGCCATCGACGACGAGGGCAGCGCCGACCCCGACGACGCGCTGAGCATCGAGCGCACCGACGAAGGCTGGCGCTTGTGGGTACACGTCGCCGATCCCGCCGTCATCGTGACGCCCGACTCGGAGCTCGACCGGGAAGCGAGAACGCGCGGCGCCACCCTCTACCTGCCGGACCGCACGATCACGATGCTGCCGCAAGAACTCACCGACGCCGTGGCGTTGGGTCTCACCGAGACGTCGAACGCCCTCAGCGTCGCCCTCGACTTGAACGACGCCTTCGAGGTGACGAACGTGGACGTGCACCTCACGCGTCTGCACGTCACGCGCCTCACGTACGCCGAGGCGCAAGAACGCCTGCACGAGCCGACGCTCGCGGCGCTCGCCGAGTTCGGACGAGCGGCGCGCTCGAGGCGCGAAGCGGCAGGCGCGCTCATGCTGCGCCTGCCCGAGGTGCGCATTCGCGTTCGAGACGGCGACGTGCGCATCACGTCGCTGCCGCCCTTCGAAAGCCGTCTGCTCGTGCAAGAAGCCATGATGGCCGCCGGAGAAGGCGTGGCACGCTGGGCGGCCGAGCGGGAGATCGCGTTGCCCTTCGCCGCGCAGGACCGACCCCTCGGAAGCGTCGAAGGAGACGACCTCGCCTCGCAGTACGCGGGCCGCAAGCTGCTCGCCCGCACGCGCTTCGCGCCCTCTCCCGCCCCACACTTCGGCTTGGGCCTGTCGATGTACGCGCAAAGCACGTCGCCGCTGCGGCGATACTTGGACCTCGTGGTGCATCAGCAAGTGCGGGCCTTCCTCGCGGGCGAGCGGTTGCTGTCGGGCCGCGAGATCTCGGCGCGCACCGCCGAGGCGGACATGGCGGCGGGCGCCGTGCGAAGCGCCGAGCGGGCCAGCAATCGTCATTGGACGCTGGTGTTCTTGCGGCGTCACGCGGCGTGGCGTGGAGAGGGCGTCGTCGTGGAGCGCAAAGGCGCGAGCGCGACCGTTCTGCTGCCCGACTTGGCGCTCGACGCGACCGTCACGGCTCCGCACGACCTCGGCGAGACGGTGACGCTGGAAGTGGCGAGCGTGGACCTGCCCAACCTCACGGCGAGGTGGCGCGTCCTGACTTGACTCGCCATGAAGCGGTGTGGCCGCCCTCGCGGTACGACGAGGCGGCCCGAACGCTACTCGGGCTTCGCTTCCCGCTCCATCAAAGACCGCAGCGCTTCGCTCGGCGACCACTCGCCCTCCACGACGTTGCGCACCGCCTTCACGATGGGCAGGTCGTGTCCGTGCGCGGACGCCCACTCGAACAGCAGGCGCGCGGTGCGCATGCCCTCGACGACCTTGCCGCCTTGCGCGGGACTTTGTCCTTTGACGATCGCTTCTCCGGCGGCGCGGTTACGCGAGTGGCGACTCGTGGCGGTCGCGACGAGGTCTCCGAGGCCCGACAAGCCGTACACCGTGTCGGGCGAAGCTCCGTTCGCCGCGAGGTAACGGCCCATCTCGCGCAAGCCACGGGTGAGCAGGGCGCTCTTGGCGTTGTCGCCGAGGGCCGCTCCGTCCACCATGCCCGCCGCGAGCGCCATGACGTTCTTGAGGACCCCGCCGAGTTCCACGCCGACGAGATCCGTGGAGGTGTAGACCCGGAAGGTCGGCGTGAGCAAAACGTCTTGCACGCTTTGCACGAACGCTTCGTCGTGACTCGCGACGACCGTCGCGGCGGGCAGCAGGCGCGCGACTTCCTCGGCGTGGTTCGGGCCGCTCAAGACGGCGACACGCGAAAACCCGAGGTGCGAAGCGAGTTCCGACAAGCGCTCGCCTCTCGCCGCCAAGCCCTTGGCGCACAAAACGACGCCGAGCGAGCGAGGCAGGCGCGACAGGAGGTCCTCCACGCCCGCCGAGGGTACGACGACGAGCGCGAAGTCGAACTGAGGCGCGACCGACAAGTCCGACGTCACGCGCACGTCGCTCGGCAACGTCACGCCAGGCAAGTACTCGGCGTTCTCTCGCTCCTCGCGAAGAAGAGACGCGAAGTCCTCGCGTCTCGCCCAGAGGGTCACGTCGCGCTCTTGGCGAGCGAGCATCACCGCGAGCGCCGTCCCCCAACCGCCCGCGCCCAGCACGAGAACGTTCACACGACCTCCGACGGCAGCCCCTGTCCTTCGAAGGCCTTCCACGCGAACACCCAGACGCGCGGCGCGTCGAACTCGGGCGGCGCGAAGTCGGGGAATTCCACGAATTCCCACCGTCCGAATCCCGCTGCCGCCAAGAGGGGTTCGAGGTCGAACTGATCGTAGCCACGCTCCTCGTGCACCTCGACGAACTCCTCGCCTTCCACGCGGCAAAAAGCTTGCACGACGCCGAGATCGCGCGCCGCGTCGTAGTGGTGCGACCAGTGATAGTGCACTTCGCGCCCGTCGGGCGTGACGGCCAGTCCTTCCAAGGCGTCCCCTTCCCACAAGTCACGCACGCCCGAGCGGGTGTTGATGTCGAACGCGAACAAGCCGCCCGGCGCGAGGTGCGCGTACACCCGCGAGAAAGCCGCGCCGAGATCCTCGGAAGCCGTGAGGTTGTTGAGCGAATCGAACAGGCACGTCACGAGGTCGAAGCGCCGCGACAAATCGAAGGTCCGCAAGTCCCCGAGAACGAATTCCACGTTCGGCACGCGCGAGCGCGCGACCTTCAGCATGTCCGCCGAGCCGTCCACGCCCACGACGTCGAGGCCGCGCTTCACGAACGGCTCGGTGCTCGCCCCGGTGCCGCAGGCGAGGTCGAGGACGCTGCTCGGCGTGAAGTTCTCCGAGCGGGCGTACGTCAAGATGAAGTCCGCCCAGGCGTCGTACTCGATGTCCGCCATGATCGCGTCGTACACGCTCGCGAGGGCTGTGAAAGGAGGGCGCTGCATGGGGGCATGATAGACGGAGGGGGGGTATCATGCCCACATGACCACCGATCAACGAACGGCGTTCGACACGCGGTTCGCGGAGTTGCGCGAGCGACTCGCGGAAATTCAGGATTTGACGAGCATCGGCGCGGTGCTCGGCTGGGATCGTTCCACGTACCTGCCCGAGGGCGGCGCGGCCGCGCGCGGACGGCAAAGCGCGGTGCTGAGCCGCATTCGCCACGCCAAGGCGACGGACGCGGACCTCGGACGCCTCATCGACGGGCTGGAGCGTGACGTGGAGGCGCTCGAAGCGGATTCCTTCGAGGCGCGGCTCGTGCGCGTCGCGCGGCGCGACTTCGACCGTGCGACGCGCCTGCCGAGCGACTTCGTGGCGCGAATGTCGCGGCACACGTCCGAGACCTACGGCGCTTGGACGAAGGCGCGGCCCGCCAACGACTTCGCGGCGATGGTGCCGCGTCTGGAGCAGACGCTGGAGCTTTCTCGGCAGTACAGCGCGTTCTTCCCCGAGTTCTCGCATCCGATGGACGTGTTCGTGGACGGCAGCGACGAGGGCATGACCGTGCAGAAGGTGCGCGCGGTGTTCGCGGAGCTTCGCGAGGGACTCGTGCCGCTCGTGCGCGCGGTCACCGAGCGTCCCGAGCCGAGAACGGACTTCGTGGGGCGCGCGTACGACGTGGCGACACAACTGCGCTTCGGGGAGAGCGTGGCGCGCGATTACGGCTACGACTTCTCGCGCGGACGCCAAGACCTCACGGCGCACCCGTTCATGACGCGCTTCTCGATCGACGACGTTCGCATCACGACGCGCGTGCAGGAAAACGACCTCACGGACGCGCTGTTCTCGACGCTGCACGAGACGGGGCACGCGCTGTACGAGCAGAACGTCGACCGCGCCTTCGAAGGACTGCCGCTGGCCAGAGGAGCGTCGGCGGGCGTGCACGAAAGTTCGTCGCGCTTGTGGGAAAACGTCGTCGGCAGGTCGCGCGGCTTTTGGGCGCGCTACTTCGGGCCGCTGCGCGACACGTTTCCGCAGCAACTCGCCGACGTGAGCGAGGAGGAGATGTACCGCGCGGTGAACGTCGTGCGCAAAAGCCTCATTCGTACGGACGCGGACGAGTTGACGTACAACCTGCACGTCATTTTGCGCTTCGAGTTGGAGCTCGCGATGATCGAGGGGACGCTGGAGGTGCGCGACCTCGCCGACGCCTGGCACGCCCGCTACGAATCGGACCTCGGGATGCGCGCCCCCGACGACCGCGACGGGGTGCTGCAAGACGTGCACTGGTTCGGCGGCCTGATCGGCGGCGCCTTCCACGGGTACACGCTCGGCAACATCTTGAGCTTGCAGTTTTGGGACGCGGCCGTGAAGGCGCACCCTGGCATTCCAGGCGAGATCGAGCGCGGAGAGTTCGGCGCGTTGCGCGGCTGGCTCACGCAAAACGTCTACCGCTTCGGACGCAGCCGCGCGGCGGCGGAAGTCGCGCGAAACGCGACAGGCTCGGAACTGACGGTCGCGCCGTACCTCGCGTACCTGCGCGGCAAGTACGGCGAGTTGTACAACCTGAGCTGAACCGAAGGCAAGAGCAAGGTCGTCGTGGCGCCGACGGTCGATACACCCCTGCTCGGCAGCGGACCTGCCTGACAGGAACGGCGCGAGCGACATAAAAGGAGGAGAGGAAGGCGCCGAGCATGACTCGGCGCCTTCCTCTCGTGGTCTTCGTGATGCGACGCTCGGAGCCGTTCTTACAAGCCGAGCAGGGTGGCGGTTCCAGCGTCGGCGGAGATTCCGTTCGGGTAGAAGCCGCCTTTGGTCGCGCCGACTTGCAAGAAGACGATGTTGGCGACTTGACGAGGCGTGCGGCTGAAGGCGACGCCGTTCTGGTCGGTCGGCACGATGTTCGCGGCGCCCGCGACCGTATTGGGGTTTTGCGAGGTGCCGCCCACGATGCCTTGGTCACGGTCGTCCGAGCCGTCGACGGCGTCACGCAAGTCGGAAATCTTTTGCACGACCGTCGCGACGTCGAGCCCGGCCGCGGCGGCTTGGGCGCGGCGTTGGTACAGCAAGGTGCGGATGGTGCCCGCGTGGTAAGCTTCGACCGCGAGAATCCCGGCGGCCTGCTCCAAGACGCCGTTCGCGCTTTGATCGTCGATGAAGCGCGCCGCGCCTTTGTAGGCCGTCACGCCGACGTCTTCGAAGACGAACGCTCCGTGCAAGAAGAACAACTCGTTGGCGAAGGGATTGAAGCCCGTGATCAGGCCGCCCGAGGCAGCGCTGCCCGCCGCCGCGAAGGACGCGCTGAGGTCGAGAGCGGGGCGGTTGACGGCGGCGGACTTGAGGACGTTGCGCAGGAACTTGACGTGGTTGATTTCGTCCTCGGCGATTTCCTGCACGATGGAGAGGATGTCGGCCGAGAGACCCGCGGGATTGTTGTCGCCCGCGTTGAAGCCGGCCGGGAGGGTGATGGCGGCGCTTCCGCCGAGCGCTTGGACTTCGGCGAGCCGTCCGACGGCGGCCGCGTAGAAGGCGGCTTCGAGGTACTCGAGGTTCAGGGCGAAGTTCAAGATGGGAACGTCGAGACCGTTGTCTTGAGAAGGCTGCTGAGCGATGGTGGGCGCGCATCCGGCCAAGACGGCCCCGGCACCCATCAGGCCCAAGTTCGACAGAAAGCGGCGGCGCGGGTTGGTTGAAGACGGGCGTTGGTCGTTTGTCATCATTCCCTCCTAGATTGACGTTCGCTTGAGGCGGAGTCTCATTGAGGGTAGGCAGACCTAGAAGCCAGGCGCTGAGTATTCACAAAAGCTGACCTTTATCTATTCACATTTTCATGAGTCGCAAGGAAATCCCTGGGAAGTCTTCAAAGATTAAAAAAATTGTGTCCCGGCCTCCTCACAGGCGAGCGCATCTATTTTCCATGAGCCCGCGTATAACTCTGTCTTTCTATTTATTTTGTTTTGTTCCTGCTTTCCTTCGTGCGTTTCACAACCATATTCGCTCCACAAACGCCTTTCTCGCCAGCGGTTTCCAAGCTCGTGTTCTCACGCTCTCCCGAGGCGAGCGAGCAATCTCGGGGCGAAGGGCACCGAGATCGTCCACGGGAGCCTCGACGCCCGCGAAGGTACGTCGAACGAGACGCAACCCGAGCTTCTCGTCACGTGAACCGAGACGCACGGCTTCGACCAACGCGTCGCGCGAGAAGTCCGCCCGCGGCACGCGGCGTTCGAACGAGATCGACTCGCGCCCGGAAGTCCCGCCGATCGTCGTTCAAGGATCGTAGCCGCTCGCTCGCAGCAAGGCGAGCGGGTCGCTCACGTCGAACAGACCCGCGAAGTCGCCCGTGCGCTCGAAGTACGACCGCGCGATTCGCTCGCCCACGAAGTATCCGAGGTCGGCGGGCACTCCCCGAGCGTTCGGTCCCTGGTACAGCCAGTCGCGGACGCTCGATTTGAGCAGGTCGCGTCTAAACGCGCGCCACACGTCCGCCTCGTGCGCTCGTCCGAACGTGTGGTGAGCGCCACGCGGCGCTTGGTCCGACACGACGCTCGCCACGAAGTCCGCCGTGCCTTCGTAGATCGTGAGGTCCAGCAAGGACGGCGACGACACCGACGAGTACGAGCGTCGTTGCAAGGTATGCACGAGTTCGTGCGCGGCGAGGAACGGCAAGGCGTCGCCCGACGTGATCGCCGCGCGTTCCCACGCGCTCAAGCTTCTCGTGTCGGCCGCGTCGGCGAAGAACTCCGCCGAGAGAAACAAGCCGCTCAAGCCCGCCGTGCCGCCCGTGAAGAGGCCGCCCACCACGAGGTGCACGTCGGGAAAGCGGGCGCGCGGCAACCGCGCGTGAAGGTCACGAAAAGCCGAGAGGGCGCGGGCTTTCCAAGCGTCGTCCTCGGCGAGGCTCAGCACTTGCTCGCGGGCGGTTTCGTAAAACGCTCGGCGAGCGCGCACGATCGCCCCGAGGTTCGCGAATCCTTGCGGTCGGCGGTGCGCGAATTCACGTAAGCCCGGCGAGCCGGAAGCGAGGTAGAGGCTTCGAAAGGCCGCAGGAAAGTTTCGCGTGCGCCGCGCCTCGTCGAAGGCCGCGTAGAAGCGCGCGACGTCCTGCGTGACGAAGCGAACGTCGGTCGGCGACGCGTGCGACAACGCGCCCGGCAGTTCCACGAGGGCGCGCCGCCGCCCCACCCAACCGAGGACCGCGCGAACGTCTCGGCCCAGCAGCGTGAAGTCGCGGCGCATCACGTCACTCTACTTCGGGCCGTACCGTTGTTCGTCCGGAAGGTCGCCCTCCTCGTGGATCGCCCGCGCGACCTTCATCGCGAGCGGGAAGGTGACGTTCTCGTACCATCCTTCTTCCAGCGTTCCGTTTCGCTCTCGGTAGCACGCGAGGATCGGGCCGTATCCGCACGCGCCGAGACAGCCGCTCGTGGTGAAGCGCAAGCTTCCGCCCGTCTTGTAGTACGCCAACTTGTGGTTTTCGAGGGCGTTCGTGAGGGCGACGTGCAGAAGGTCCGCGCCGCGCGCTCGGCAATTGTTGTTGAGGCACAGCAGAAGGTGCCCGCTCGTCTTGAAGTATTTCGCTGGCATGATCAGGCTTCCGTGGGCACCACGAGGAGACGTTCTCCTCGACGAAGGATCTCGACGTTCACGCCGAACGCCTCTTTCACGACGCGCGGCGTGAGGACGCGCTCCGGGAGACCGCTCGCGAGGACGCGCCCGTCTTTCAGGACGACGACGTGATCGGCGCTCGACGCGAGCGAGAAGTCGTGCGTCACGAGGACCGCGCCGAGTTCCCCGGCGACTTCGCAGCGCAAGTAGCGCACGAGGTCCAGCGACGCGCTGAGGTCGAGGTGGTTGGTGGGCTCGTCGAGCAGCACGAAGGCGGGTTCGGCGACGATCGCGCGCGCGAGCGCCACTCGCTGCCGTTCGCCGCCCGACAGTTCGGACACGCGACGAGTCGCGAAACGCAGGACGTCCGTTCGCTCCATGGCGCGCGTCACGGACGACTCGTCGTCCGTCGATTCGCCTTGCAGCGGCACGAGGCCCCACAGCCAACCGCCCGCGCCAAGTCCGAGCGAGACGAGGTCGCGCACGCGCATCTCCTCGGGAAGCGCCTCGCCTTGCGCGAGGTACGCGAGCAGGCGGGCGCGCTCTTGACGGCGCACGTCCACCAACCGTCGGCCCAGCAGACGCACTTCGCCGCGCGCGGGCTTCGCCAAGCCCAGCAAGGCCTTGAGCAACGTGCTCTTCCCCGCCCCGTTCGGCCCGAGGATCACGCTGAACTGCCCGCGCCGAAACATCACATCGACATCTTGCAGCGCGAAGGCGTCGCTCGCGCGCACGGTGAGGTGCCGCGCCTCCAAGGCGGATTCGCTCGTCATCGCGTCTTCCTCAGCAGATACAGGAAGAACGGCCCGCCGAGCAGCGTCGTGACGATCCCGACGGGCAGTTCGGCGGGCCGCGTGAGGGTACGGGCGAGCAGATCGGCGAGGACGAGCAGCGTCCCCCCGGCGAGCGCGGACATCGGCAGGAGAACGCGGAAGTCCGCGCTCCACACGCGCCGAACGATATGCGGCGTCACGAGACCCACGAAGCCGATGATGCCCGCGAAGCTCACCGCGCCCGCCGTGGCGACGCTCGCCGCCAAAATCACCATCAGCCTCAGCCGCTCGACGGGCACTCCGAGCGACCGCGCCGTCGCGTCACCGAGCTGCACGGTGTTGAGGGCGCGCGCGAGCAGCAGCACCATCCCGACGCCGACCGCGCCGTACAGTGCGACCAGGCGCACTTCCGGCCAGCCGCCGAGGGCGAGATTCCCGAGGGTCGCCGTGAACACCTGCCGCACGCGGTCTTGGCCGCGCAGCATCAAGAAAGTGCTGACGGCCGTGACGATGCTGCCCACGACCACCCCGGCGAGAATGAGTCGCGTCGGCGGAAACGTCCGCCCTTGCCGAGCGAGCGCGAGCGTCACGAGAACGCTCAGAAGCGCGCCGGTCATCGCGAAGACGGGCGTCACGACCGAGGACAGGCTGCGCACGACCGCGATCGTCACGCCGAGGTACGCGCCGCTCGCCACGCCCATCAGGTACGGATCGGCGAGCGGATTGCGAAACACGCCTTGAAAGGCGCCGCCGCACGTCGCGAGAATGCCGCCCACGAGGAGCCCCAAGACGACCCGCGGAAAGCGCAACTGCCACACGATGATCTCGCTGCCCGAGAGTTCGGCGCCCGTCACGCCCTTGAAGAGGGCGTGCAGCGTCTCGAGCGGCGGCACCCAGACGCTGCCGAGCCCCACGCCGAGCAGCACCGTCGCCGCGAGGGCGACCAGCAGCAAGATCGTCTTGCCGCCTTGCCGCCCTCGCGCGCCGATCACTTGAAGAGTTCCGGGTGAACGAGCTTAGCGAGACCGAGGAGCGCCTCGCCGATGCGCGGCCCCGGGCGGCCGAGAATCGTGTTGAGCGCCGAGGGAATGTCTTTCACGGCGCCGCTCTTGACGGCCGCGATGTTGTTCCAGCCAGGCCGCTTCTTGGCCGCCGCGAGGTCGAGCCCCAGCATGAGGGCGGGATTTTGCTGCACGACGAGTTCGGGGCTGATCTGCGGAAAGTCTCCGAGGTTCGCCGGGATGATGTTCGAAGCGCCCGCCTTCGACAGAAGCACGCCCATGAACGAGTTGGGGCCGACGGTGTAGGGCGTCGGGTCGATCTCCAGGTACGTGCGGACTTTGCGGCTGTTCTTCGTCAAGATCTCCACGCGGGCGACGTCACGGCTGATCTTCGTGTTGACGGCCGTCGCGCCTTTCTCGCGGTTCAGGAGCTTTCCGATCAGGTTCGTCTTCGAGAAGATCTCGTCGTACTTCTCGGGATTGATCGCCACGACCGTGACGCCCGCCCGAGTCAGAGGCTCGACGAGTTGACCGTACTTGCTCAGCACGACGACGTCGGGCTTGAGCGCCACCATCGCCTCGATGTTCGGTTGGTAGAGGTTGCCGACTTTCGGCAAGTTCTTCACTTGCGCTGGAAAATCGCTGTAGTCGTCCACGCCGACGAGCTTGTCGCACGCACCGATCGCGCAGATCGTCTCCGTGCTGCTCGGAAGCAGCGAGATGACACGTTGAGGTTCCTTCGTGATCGTGACTTTGCGCCCGAGGTCGTCGGTGATCGTCAAAGGGTAGCGCGTGGCGAGCGCCGTGGGCAAAGAGAGCAAGCCGAGGGTCAACAGCAGATGCTTCATACGATTCTCCTCCTCTCGCCGAAATCGAAAAATCCGCCCGGTGAAGGGCGGAGAACGTCGCATGAACCAGCATTCGTGTTCGTGCGTGCGTCCTCCCGATTCGCGAGGAGTGTTGCAGGCGTGACGGGCAGGCATTCGGACTTGCCTCACCGAGGCTTACCGTTGCGCGACAGTGCCGGACTTTCACCGGACTTCCCCTGATCGCCGTCGCGCCGAGTGTATCACGCGCGACATGAAAAGGTTCGGTCCATTTCGTTCAGGGCGACGCCATGGGTTCGCAGTTGCCTTGCTGTGGCACCTTCGCCGCCTCGTCCACGACGACCCGCTCGGACGTCTCCACGAAGCCTTGACAGCGCGCGAGGTCGCGCAGGTAATTTCCGTCGAAGGTGCGCGCCCGCATGTCCTGCAACGTCCGCACGTCTCGGCGCAACCCGTCGATCTCGCGGCGCAACGCCCGCGACTCGTTGGACCAAGACACCGCGCGGTACGCCGCCTGGCCGATCAGGAAGGTCATCTGCACGACTCCCAGGCCCGCCAGGACGCTCGCGATGACCATGAGGAGGGGCAACCTGCGCATCGAACGCCAGTGTAGCGCCCGAGGCGCGAGCGCGCATGGGAGGTAGACTGACCGCATGACTCCCGCCCCGACCCCGCCGCTCGACATCGACTGGAGCGGCGCGCACACCACCGAGATCCAAGTACGCTTCGGCGACGTCGATTCGCTCGGTCACGTCAACAACGTCGCGTACGCGCAGTACCTGGAGATCGCGCGCGTCGCGTACATGGAAGCCCTGCGCGAGCGCGGCATCACCTTCACGATGGTCGTCGCGCGTCTCGAAGTCGACTACGTGCGCGAAGTGAAGTTGCGCGAGCGCGTCACCGTCGAGCTCGCGCCGACGCGGCTCGGCGCGAGCTCCTTCGACTTCCACTACCGCGTGCTCGCCGACGGCGTCGTCGCCGCCGCCGCCCGCACCGTGCAGGTGAACGTCGAGCCGAGCGAGCGCCGCCCTCGACCGCTTCCCGAGGACCTTCGGCGAGCGCTGGAACGAGACCTCAAGTGAAGCGGGACGAGCGTGAAGTCACCCTCGGCGGCGACCGTTGGGTGCACGTCGGCGAGTACCCGAGGCTCATCGCCGAGTCCTTTCGACGCCTGCTGGATCAAGACGGGATTCCGAGCGTTCTGCGCACTCCCTTTCAATGGGTGATGTTCACGCCCGTCATCGAAATCGAGACGGGCGGCTACATGGGCAGCGTCGGGCTGTACGTGTTGAAGGTGCATCAGGTGCAAGCGGAGCGTATTCTGGGCGAAGATGACTCACAGTGACCTCACCACCATCGGCGTGGACGTTGGCGGCACGAAAATCGCCCTCGGCGTCCTGCAAGGCGATCACCTCGTTCGTAGGCTCTCCGTTCCCACTCCGCGCGAAGGCTGGCACAGCGTCCTCGACGCGGCCGTGCACGAAGTGCGCGCCTTGCACGCCGACTTTCCCGGCGCGCCAGTCGGCGTGGGCGTGCCCGGCCCGCTGAACCGCGAGTACACGGAAGTGAAGTTCGCGCCGAACATCTACGGCTTTCGTGACGTGCCCATCGTCGAGTACATGAGCGAGCACATCGGGCACCGCATCGTCTTGGAAAACGACGCGAAGGCCGCCGCCCTCGCCGAAGCGACGGTCGGGGCGGCACGCGGCGCGACCAGCAGCGTGTACATCACCGTCTCGACGGGCATCGGAAGCGGCATCGTCCTCGGCGGCAAGGTGTGGCGCGGTCATCACAAGATCGCCGGAGAGCTCGGGCACATCATCTCGCTGCCGAACGGTCCCGTCGCGGGAAGTTCCGTCGCGGGCGCGCTCGAAGCGGTCGCGAGCGGTACGGCCATCGCTCGTGACGCCACCTTCGCCTTCGGCACGCCCATGACGACCGCCGAGGTCTTCGATCTCGCTCGCAGCGGCGACGCGAAAGCCGAGAAGATCGTCCAAAGCGCGATGCGCTTCATCGGCTCCGCCATCGGCGACGTCCAGAAGTTCCTCGACCCCGAAGTCTTCGTGATCGGCGGTGGCGTCGCCGAAGTCGGCGAGTACTTCCTCGACGCCGTGCGCGCGTACGCCAACGACAGCGCGGCAGGCTTCGCCGAGGTGGAGATTCGCAAGGCGGAGCTCGGCACGGACGCCGGAGTCATCGGAGCGGCGCTGACCGCCCGCGAGTAAAGCTCCTCTCCCTGCGCCTTCTCTCGCGTGCGAGAGAAGGCGGCTTTTCAGGCCGCTTCGCGTGCATGCTCACCGCGATTCGGCAAGAGTCGGGCTTGAAAACAGCTTCCAATTCCTCGATTTCCTGACGGGGTGAGGCGTCCATCGTCTCGAAGCGCATCAGGTTTCCCTCGCTTTTCCCGACGGAGCGCACGGAACGCTCCGCACGGTGAGCTGAACGGGCGGTCCTCGTTCAGTCAAGGCGGCCTTCCTGCCTTTCGCAAGGCCGGGCGCATCGCTGTGGACGATGGTCCCGCCGCGTTGGTCGCGCCCTCGGCGCGGTTCGATGACGCGGGACGTGTCGTGCCTGGCCGCAGCGTGAGGAACTCGAGCGGAAGGTCGGTCCCGACCGGTGCTCATGGAGGGGGCGGCTAAGGTCACGCGCCGTACACTGTCGAGCATGACGCAAGATCTCCACCGACCCACCATTCTCGTATCGAATGACGACGGGGTGTTCTCCCCGGGCATCAAGGCGCTCGCGCTCGCGCTCGCCGAGGTCGCCGACGTCACCGTGGTCGCTCCCGACGTCGAGCAGTCCGCCGTGGGCCACGGCATCACGATTCGTCGACCGCTGCGCTTCAAGCACACGGCGTCGGCCGGGTTCGGCGATGTTCCCGCGTACCGCGTGGACGGAACGCCCGCCGATTGCGTTGTCCTCGGCATTCACCTGCTCGGACGACCCGACGTCGTCGTGTCGGGCATCAACCTCGGCGGAAACCTCGGCAGCGACCTCACGCATTCCGGCACGGTCGCGGCGGCCATCGAAGGGCTCTCGTACGGCATTCCGTCCATCGCGTTTTCGCAGGTGAGCGTACCCGACGGCGAGTTCGACTTCTCTCACGCGGCGGCGTACGCGGCCAAGCTCACGCGCGAGGTGCTGGAGCGCCGCTTACCGCCGAGGACGCTGTTGAACGTGAACTTCCCGGCGGGCGAACCGCGCGGCGTGCGCGTCACGACCCTGTCCGACCACCGCTTCGAGGACGAGATCATTCGTCGCCAAGACCCTGACGGACGCGATTACTACTGGGTGGCGGGCACGCCGAAGGCGTCGGAGGCCGAAGGAAGCGATTACGGCGCGGTGCAGGCGGGCTTCGTGAGCGTGACGCCCGTACGGCTCGAGCTGACGCACCACGACTTCATGCGCGAAGTGGAGGCGTTCTTACCGAACTTGTGAAGACCCTCCTTCGAGGGAACTTTCGCCGCGTTCACACGCTCAAAGGAACGGAGGTGAATCCAGTGAAGAGAATCCAGATCCTCACTTTGACCGTTTGCCTGACCGCCACCTCGGGACTCGCCTTGTCGACGAGCGCGGCGCCCGCGAGCCCCTCGCGGCCCTCGACGAGTTCGAGCGTGCAAACGCGGCGCGACACGCTTGTCCAGCAATGGCGCGATTTGCGTATCAAGACGCTCGAAGCGTACACGGCGGCCCTCAAAGCCGGGAGGTCCGAGCGCGACGCGCGGGCCGAGGCGCTTCGCGCGACGCGGGCGCAGCGCGAGAAGTTGCGGGCGCAAGTGCGCGACGCACGACTCGCCGTTCCCCGCGCCCAGCGGCGTCCGGCATTACCACGCGGCCTCGTGGTTCGTCCGGGCGAATCGCGGCGCTTCTTCGAGCGTAGGGTTCCGAACACGCCGAGAACCGACCGCTTCTTCCGCTTCGACTTCCACGTTCGCTGAGCGGGAGAAACGAGGTCGGGGAGGCTGCCCTCCCCGACCTCGTTTCCACGTCAAGCGCCCGCTTCCTCGCTCATTTCGCCGAGCGTGTCGGACAGAAGTTGCAGCTTCCCGGCGAGCTCGTCGGACGCCGTGTCGGCGGCGTCTTGGGTGAGGTTGGCGAGATCGGCGAGGATCTCGCTGATGGCGCTGCCGTCCGGCTCGTCGCTTTCGAGTTGCGCTTGAAGGCGGGCGAGGGCGTTGGCGAGGTCCTCGCCGCCTTCGATGTCCGCGTCACGCAGGTCGCGCTGCCAAGCCTCCAGAAAGTCGAGGGTGGTGTCGAGATCGAGCGCGACGGAGTTTTCCTGAAGGGCGCCGAGCGTATCGTCGAGTCTGCTCATGTTGCTCCCTGGCGTTCAGATGACGTCGGTCCCGCCGCGGTGCAGCAGGTCGCCGAGACGCGCGAGGTCTTCTCGCACGTCGGCGGGCGCGTACGAAACGGTGGCGTTCACGTAGTTGGCGAGTCGCGCGAGCAACTCCCCGACGTCCTTGAGGTCGCCGTTGGCGAGCCGCGTGGACAGCTCTTCCAAACCGACACGCAGATCGTCCGCGTGGGGAAAGTCTGCCCCGTCGAGGCGAGTACGCCATCCTTGGACGTTTTGCAGAGCGGCATTCGGGTCGACGTTCGCGACGCCCGCTTCGAGGGCGACGATGGTGTCTTCGAGGTCTGGGTTCACTCGTACCTCCTTTGGGCAACGTACGAAGGAGCCTTCGCCTTCAAGCGTGAACGCCGCCACAACATGGACGTTTACACAAGACAGGGCCGCGCCTGTTCGCGCGGCCCGAGGCGTTCGCGCTCAGGACTCGTCGTCCTTGGCGTCCGATTCGTACAAGGCGGGATCGTTCGCGCCGTAATGCGAAGCGCTCGTGCCGTCCACGGCGGCGTCCACACGGTCGGCTTCTTCGGCCCCCTTGGGAGGCTGGTACACGGCGGAGTCTTCCTTCACGACTTCAGGATTCGCGGCGCTTCCGACGTTCGAGGAGTCGGCCTTGCCGTCGTGTTGTGCGTTCGGGTCGGTCATTCGCGGTCCCCCTCGGCTTGCTCCTTGGCGGCCGGATCGACGTCCGGGTCGGTGCCACGGTCTTCTTGCGGAATGCCTTCGGGGCGTTCCCCCTCGGCTTGTTCCTTGTCGGCGGGATCGGGCAGTTGGGAATTGGGATCGGTCATGCTTCAGCTTCCCAATCCCATCGGCGTGTTGTCGCAGGAGAGCCTCAAGGAAAGTTCAGACTGACGCGCGGAGGTGAAGAGGAGCGCCCGTCTGCCGCTGCACGTCCCGCCCCTCCACGCCCGGCGCCACCTCCACCAACACCAACCCGTCGGGCGTCACG